>USDP01000014.1 GCA_900553545.1 uncultured Eubacteriales bacterium
CGCACAGCATCCAGATCTCGTGCAGCGCGGCCACATCGACACGGAAAATCTCCGCCAGCCGCCGCATTTTCAGCGGCTCGTCCTGTAAAATGGCGCGGATCAGCTCGTGGATCGCGACTGCGCCGTGCTGTCTGCCCCAGATGTTGATGCAGATACGCACGGTATCCGCTGCCTGCTCCGCCAGCTGCGCACTGAGCGGCTGGCCGACTCGAATCATTGTCAGCTGCAACGGATGCGGCAGATCGGCGCGGATCGGCTTGCAGATCAACGCCGCATCCGGCAGAAACGGACACGGGGTCGTCTCTCCATCCACAAGCGGCAAACACCGCTCGATCCCCTCGCGGATGCTGTCCTCCGTTCCGCTCGGCCATGCAGCAAGATTCAGGATTCGACCCTCGTGCGTGCTCAGCACCGCCGAACAGCCCAGCTCCGCACAGAGCATCTGCAAGGCTGTCCCCACAGACTGCTGATGGTGCGGCACGGTCGAGATCCGCGCCAGAATGTCCGACACGAGCGAGACATTTGCCGCCCGGTCGCGGTAAATGCACTCCGTCACATCGGTGATGAGGTCGCTGTACCGCAGATGCCGCTGTCCCTCCGGCATACAGATCAGGACGAAATCGTGCGCATTTGCGATCTCAATGAGCCTCGGATTCACACGCGGGAGATACACCCCCACGTAATACAGCACCAGTCCCACTTCCCCGCCCTCGATCAGCCGCAGCAGGTTGGAACACTGCCGGTCAACATCTTCGATGCAGTTCAAAAAGCCGGTAATGACGATCTCACTTCCGGAATATTTGTCGTGCGGAAATACCTCCTGCACCAGCACGCCCGGATCGACCGATTCCAGCACCGAAATAGACGAAACGGTTTTCCCAAGTCCCTTTGCTCCGCCGATCACCTTCGCCTGCCGCAGCGACGGCAGTTTGAGCAGATCCGCCACCGTAACGCTCATCCTTTCACCTTCTTTTCCTGTATTCTAATGGTTCAATGCAGCTTTTCAAAGAAGTCCGCCGCCCAATCATAATCAATCATCTGATAGGGTGTTTGTACCATTTGTGCCAAAGGCTGTTTGAACCGCTCCGCGATCGCGCCATAGACCCTGTCGCTTAACTGGTATGCAATCTCTTTTCCGGCAGCGCCATAGAGAAATACGATGTCTTTCCCATTGCAATAGGTGTAAAAGGCATTTCTGAATTCAAAATCCGGCATCTTCTGACTCGTCTGCGACACCAGAAACACCTTGCACAGCTCGACGACCCTGTCATCCTTTCCGGACTCCAGACAGGCCGCTTTTTCGCGAAGCGCATCCATGTTGGGCACAATTCTGGTCATGGCATAGGGAAGCAGCTCTGTCTCCCGCACTTCGGCAACTTTTCTCGCGTATTCCGGGCCATTATCATGAACGACCCAGATCGCTGCGCCATGCTTCATATCATGGTACAGCATGTCATATTCAAGATGCGCTTCAAATCCGCAATTTAGGCATTTCCCGGCAAAGCGTTCCCCGCTGATTACCGTTTCAATCACATCCGGAGCAAAATCCGTATTCAGGCTTTCAAATATGGTCGTCTCAAAATTTTTTCCGCAGTTCGGGCAGCTTACTGAAATTCTTCTTGGAATCGACATCTTCTGTTGCCTCCTTTTGCTCTTTCGAATACGAACAAATCATCGCAAAAATCATAGCATATGCCGACCTGTTTTGCAAGGCCGCCGTAGTGTGGATCTCTCTTGCGGTTTTTCTGTGCCGCATTAAATATGCTCCACCGGCAGTCTTCCCATTTCTGACACCAGAGCGCACGGAAGATCAAAAAATGTTGAAATACCTGATCGAATAGTTGCCGCAAAAGTTCGTTTTGAGCTTGTTTCAGTACTATTGCACAAAGATATTTTGAGAGGCGGCAAAATGGATTACAGAATTGAAAAGCGGGGCGCATCTCAGGTTGTCTGCAAGCGCAAGCGGGTAGACAAGCCGCAGTCTGGCACGGCAACGCGCGAGATCTCAGATATGAGGCAGGAATTCGGCGCGAACGGCACGCCGGAGCGGCTGATCGCCCGCCTCCCGGCGCAGCGGTCATAAATCTAAAATCGAAGCGTCATTGCGAACCAGCCCGCAGGCTGGTGCGGCGGTCCCGTGGATCTTATTGGAGTGTTCCGATGTGCTTGTAAGGGCGTGACTCTGCTCCACACGTTCCGCCACAACGCCAGAAAGCCCCCTCTATCAAGAGGGGGCTTTCAGTGCTGCTCAGCCGGCCAGCTCTGCGAGCCGGCCAAAATATTTTTCGTGTGCGGCCCGGTATTCGGCGTTGAAGAACGAATCGTCGCCCTGATGCAGATGCTAAATATAATCGTGGTGCGTCCGGGCAATGTCCGGATCGGTCAGTGCAATGGTGTAGATGCCGAGGTTGGAACACTGATCCGCGATGCGTTCGATGTTCGTCAGCGAATTCAGAAAGCCGAGTCCGCCGTAGACCGTGCATTTGCCGTCTAGCAAACGGCGCGTGTGCCGCGCGCGGAGCGTCTCGACAAGGTCATCGATGACCTCCTCCACAGGCTCGATGTGCCGGGCGACGCGGGCCTGCCGCGTGGTGAAGGCATCCTCCGCATAGCCCATGATCTCGTGCAGCGTGTCCTGCAAAACAGCCAGTTCCTGCCGGGCCGTGGTGGAAAACTGTGCGCCGCGTGCGTGCAGCTCTTCGGCGCTCTCGGTGAGGTTGACGGCGTAATCGCCGATACGCTCAAATTCGGAGAAGCACTGGAGATAGTAGTTCAGAAGGACGCTGTTGTCATCGGCCTCCATGTGGCCGGACAGGCGTACCAGATAGTTGTTGACCGCGTCGGCCAGCATGTCGATCGACTGCTCATTTTCCTGCACGGTCTCGATGACGGCGCGGTCATACGCGCCGAGCGTGCCCATCGCGCTGTCCGCTCCTGCACAGGCCAGGCGCGCCATCGTGGCAATGGCTTCGTCCGAGCTGGAAAGCGCCAGCTCCGGCGAGGTGAAGAACTTATCGTCGAGCAGCTGAAGCTCGTGCTCGACGCCCTGCGAATGGCGCACATCGTCATGGACGACAATGCGGCTGAGCTTTTCGTACAGGCCGCAGAGCGGCAGCAGGAGCACCGCGCAGGCCAGATTGAACAGCGTATGCGTGTTCGCGATGCCGCCGGAGGTGATCGGCGCGGCCCAGATGCGGTCCAGCGCCCCGGCGCTGTGCAGGATGTTGCCCGCCGCGAAGACCAGCACGGCCTCGCTGATGTTGAAAAGGATGTGCACCATGCCGGTGCGCTTGGCGTCGGTCTTCGCGCCGATGGAGCAGACGATGGCCGTCGTGACGCAGTCACCGAGGTAGATGCCGACGAGGATCGGATAGACCGAACCGAACGTCAGCTGCCCCGTGACGGACAGCGCCTGTAAAATGCCGATGGTGGCCGAGGAGCTTTGGATGACAGCCGTCACGCAGAGTCCCAGCAGGAAGCCGACGATGGGACTGTTTGTCACCTTTCCCATCGCTTTTTTCAGCGCGCCGGACGAGCCGTGCTTCAGCCCATCGCCCATAATGCGCATACCGTAGAGGAACAGCGCCAATCCGCCGAACAGTGCGATCACATGAAAAATACTCATTTTCTTCTCCCGTCCTCCCGGCGCGGGAGGCCCGCCGTATCAAACTCTCACAATTTAATATTGTAACATCGCGTCGAAAAATGGAAGAAAAAATTTAGGCAGACAGATCGTCCGCCCAATTTTTTGGAATTTCCTTGTAGGGGCCGATGCCCTCATCGGCCCGAAAGCGTTCGTTTTGCTGTGCAGCTGTACCGAAAGGCGATGCGCAGAGACCTTTCGGGCGGTAGGGATGAACGCAACGGACAGCTGATGGCTGAGATTTTTTGAGTCAAATTCAGGACAACGGTTCGCGCCAGCCCTCTCTCTTTTCTTGGCAGATTGAAACCGTCCTTTTCTTTCTCAGCAGGAGAAAGAAAAGAATGGGTTCAAAAAATCATGACACATCCAACTGATCGAGATATTTATATCCATTCTCGGCGATATGGTCTTTCCGTCCCTGGAGATTATCGCCGAGGAGCAGATCGAACATCTGCTGCGTCAGGGCCATATCCTCGGGCATGACCTTGATGAGCCGCCGTGTGGCGGGGTTCATCGTCGTCATCCACATCATCTCAGGGTCGTTCTCGCCGAGACCCTTGGAGCGGTTGATCGTGACCTTCTTACCCTCGAGCGATTTCAGAATTTCCGCCTTCTCGCTCTCGGTATAGGCGAACCACGTTTTATCTTTGCAGCCGATCTCATAGAGCGGCGATTCCGCGATATAGACATAGCCCTGCTCGATGAGCGTGGGGCAGAGGCGGTAGATCATCGTCAGGATCAACGTGCGGATCTGGTAGCCGTCGACGTCGGCATCGGTGCAGATCACGACCTTGTTCCAGCGGAGGTTTTGAATGTCGAACGCGCTGAGGTCCTTGGCCTTTTTCGTCTGCACCTCGACGCCGCAGCCGAGGACGCGGATGAGGTCGGTGATGATCTCGGACTTGAAGATGCGGTCATAGTCCGCCTTGAGGCAGTTTAAGATCTTGCCGCGCACGGGCATGATGCCCTGAAATTCCGCGTCGCGCGAGAGCTTGACGGAGCCGAGCGCGCTGTCGCCCTCGACGATATAAATTTCGCGGCGCGAGACGTCCTTCGTCCGGCAGTCGACAAATTTCTGGACGCGGTTGGCAATATCGACGGAGCCGGTCAGCTTTTTCTTGATGTTCAGACGGGCCTTTTCCGCGGTCTCGCGGCTGCGCTTGTTGATGAGCACCTGATCGGCGATCTTGTCGGCTTCGGCCTTGTTTTCAATGAAGTAGACGTGGAGGCGGCTACGGAAAAACTCCGTCATGGCCTCCTGCACGAATTTATTCGTGATGGCCTTTTTCGTCTGGTTCTCATAGGATGTCTGCGTGGAAAAGCAGTTCGTCACCAGGATCAGGCAGTCCTGCACGTCCTGGAACGTGATCTTGGACTCGGACTTCGTATACTTGTTCTGCGATTTGAGATAGGTGTCGATCGCGTAGACGAAGGCGTTGCGGACGGCCTTCTCTGGCGCGCCGCCGTATTCCAGCCACGAGGAATTGTGGTAATATTCGATGCGGTTCACCTGATTGGAGAAGCAGAACGCGGCTGAAATTTTCACTTTGTATTCCGGCTTGTCCTCGCGGTCGCGGCCGCGGCGCTCGGCCTCCCAGAACTGCGGGGCCGTCAGCGGCGCTTCGCCGGCCAGCTCCGTCACATAGTCCAGAATGCCGTGTTCATAGCGGTATTCCGTCTCAGCAAATTTGCCCTTCTCGGTTTCGCGGCGATAGCGGAAGCTGACGCCCGCGTTGACGACGGCCTGCCGTTTGAGCGTGTCCTCAAAGTATTCGTGCGGGATGTGGACGTCGGTAAAGACGTCGAGATCGGGCTTCCAGCGGAAGGTCGACCCGGTCTTTTTCCGGTCGGCCGGCTCTTTGTTCAGCTTGCCGACGATCTCGCCCTTTTCAAAATGGAGCGTATACTTGAAGCCGTCGCGGCGGATGGTGGCGTCAAAATATTCCGAGGCGTACTGCGTGGCGCATGCGCCGAGGCCGTTCAGGCCGAGGGAGTATTCATAGTCGCCGCCCGCGTTGTTGTCGTATTTGCCGCCGGCGTAGAGTTCGCAGAAGACGAGCTCCCAGTTATATTTCTGCTCCTTCTCGTTCCAGTCCACGGGGCAGCCGCGGCCAAAATCCTCGACCTCGAGCGAGTCGTCGAGGAACTGCGTCACGATGATCGTGTCGCCGTTGCCCTCGCGCGCCTCGTCGATGGCGTTGGAGAGGATCTCAAACGCCGCGTGCTCGCAGCCCTCCAGACCGTCCGAGCCGAAGATGACCGCCGGGCGCTTGCGTACCCGGTCGGCCCCTTTGAGGGACGTGATGGATTCATTTCCGTAAGCCTGCTGTTTTTTCATTCGTGTTCCCTACATTTCGTGCTGAATATGGGCCTAAACACCCATTATATTGGTATGATTATACTGTTTTTCCTCTGCAAAGTCAAGCCGGGGCCGTCTTGTCGATTTCCGTCAAAAATGGGCGTGTATCTTTGTTCTATTTTTTCCGCGCTTGCCCGTTGCAATTCTTCCTGTTTCGCTCTATCATATATTATGAGAAAGTTTTGAACTACAGGGTGGAAGAACAACATGACAAAAATCGGATTTGACAACGAAACTTATTTACAGCTTCAATCGAAAAAAATTCTCGAGCGGGTCGACCGCTTCGGCGGCAAGCTCTATCTCGAGTTCGGCGGCAAGCTCTTTGACGACTATCACGCCTCGCGCGTCCTGCCGGGCTTTGAGCCGGACGGGAAGATGAAAATGCTGCTCCAGTTGAAGGAGCAGGCGGAGATCGTCATCGCAATCTGCGCGGGCCACATCGAGCAGAACAAGCGCCGCGGTGATCTCGGCATCACATATGATATGGACGTCATGCGCCTGATCGATGCGTTCCGCAGCATCGGCCTCTACGTCGGCTCCGTCGTCATCACGCAGTACGCCGGGCAGCACGCGGCCGACCTCTTCCAGCATAAGCTGGAGGATCTCGGCGTGAAGGTCTACAAGCACTATCCCATCGAGGACTATCCCTCGAACGTCGGCCTGATCGTCTCAGACGACGGCTTCGGCAAGAACGACTACATCGAGACGACGCGCCCCGTCGTCGTCGTGACGGCCCCCGGCCCCGGCTCCGGCAAGATGGCCACCTGCCTCAGCCAGCTCTATCACGAGCACAAGCGCGGCGTGCAGGCCGGCTATGCCAAGTATGAGACGTTCCCGGTGTGGAGCCTCCCGCTCAAGCACCCGGTCAACCTTGCCTACGAGGCCGCGACCGCCGACCTTGCCGACGTCAATATGATCGACCCGTTCCACCTCGAGGCCTACGGCGAGACGACCGTCAACTACAACCGCGACGTGGAGATCTTCCCCGTGCTCGAGGCGATGTTCCGCCAGATCTACGGCGAGTGCCCGTACAAGAGTCCGACGGACATGGGCGTCAACATGATCGGCAGCGCCATCATCGATGACGAAGCCTGCCGCGAGGCATCGAAGCAGGAGATCATCCGCCGCTATTTCGCCACGGCCTGCAACGTGAAAAAGGGACTCGCCGAGCCGAGCGAGCTGCACAAGCAGGAGATGCTGATGAACTATCTGCACCTCACGCCCGACATGCGCCCCTGCGTCCCCGCGGCGCGTAAAAAAGCCGAGGAGACCGGCGCGCCCGCCGCAGCCATCGAGCTGCCGGACGGCCGGATCGTGACGGGCAAAACGTCTGGCCTGATGGGCGCGTGCTCCGCGGCTCTGCTCAACAGCCTCAAGACGCTCGCCGGCATCCACGACCGCGTGAACCTCATCGCGCCGATGGTCCTCGCGCCGATCCAGCATCTGAAGGTGGAGCATCTTGGAAACTCCAACCCGCGTCTGCACACCGACGAGGTGCTCATCGCGCTCTCGATGTCCGCCGTCACGAACCCTACCGCCGAAATGGCGATGGAGGCTCTGTCCGGCCTGCGCGGCGGCGAGGTCCATTCCTCGGTCATCCTCTCCTCCGTCGACGAGAACACATTCAAAAAGCTTGGGATGCACGTGACCTATGAGCCGGTCTACCAGTCCCACGCCCTGTATCATAAATAAGGAGCGGATATGAGAAACAAGCATCGCAATCTGCTGTCTGCGGCGCTGGTGATGCTCTGCATCGCGCTGCTGGCCGGGACGGCTGTACTCCTGCTACGGACGCTGCCGAAAAAGCAGCCCGGCACCGTGGATACCATCCAGACCGGCGCGGTCTTTGATCAGACCGACAACACCGCCGCGCCCGACCGCGAACAGGCATATGACGGCGAACTGCCGAACCTGTCCGACACGCTGGAACCCGACGAGGCCGAAACGCCCGCGCCCGAAGACGAAGCCGCGCTGGCCGCGGCGAAGCTCGCGGACCAGACGCTCGCGTCCATGACGCTGGATGAAAAGCTCTGGCAGCTCTTCTTCGTCACGCCAGAGGCCATCACCAAGGTCGAAACGGCCACGCTCGCGGGCGAGGCCACAAAGGCCGCCATCGAGTCGCAGCCGGTCGGCGGACTGGTCTATTTCGCCAAAAACCTGGAGAACCGCGCGCAGACTGTCACGCTGCTGGAAAATTCGCAGTCTTATTCCAAAATTCCGCTGTTCCTCGGCGTGGACGAGGAGGGCGGCACGGTCTCCCGCCTGAAGACGAGCGGCCTTGACATCGACACCGGCGTCGGCACGATGCAGTCCATCGGCGAGACCGCCGACCCCGCCGCGGCCTATGCCGCCGGGCAGGAGATCGCGGGCAACCTGCACGCGCTCGGCTTCAATCTCGATTTTGCGCCGGTCACCGACGTATCGTCCGGCAAAAATGCCGCGATCGGCTCCCGCTCGTTCGGCACGGACCCGGAACTTTGCGCCTCGATGGCCGGGATTATCTCGAACGCGCTGACCGACGGCGGCGTCATCCCGTGCCTCAAGCACTTCCCCGGCTACGGCGGCGCGGCGGCGGACGACCACGAAGGCTCCGTCACGGTCGACAAAACGCTCGAAGAACTCGAGAGCTGCGACCTCATTCCGTACCGCCGTCTGCTAGCCGGCCAGAACGTGCCGTTCATCATGGTCACGCACCTGAACTACCCGGCCCTGACCGGCGGCGATACACCCGCCGATCTGTCTTCCGAAATTGTCACCGATCTTTTGCGGAACAAACTCGGTTATTCGAACGTCATAATCACAGATTCCCACCAGATGGCCTCTATCACCGACCATTACACCTCCGCCGAAGCCGCCGTCGCCGCGATCGCGGCGGGCTGCGACATGGTGCTGATGCCGGAGGACTTGCAGGAGGCATTTGACGGATTGAAAGCCGCCGTGGAGGACGGAACGCTGACCGAGGCGCGCATCGATGAGAGCGTCCGGCGCATCCTGACCGTCAAAGCGGCATATGGACTGTTGAAAGACTGACAAAAGGAGTTGTTTTGAAATGGAAGAAAAGAAATTGTATCGCGCATCGATCGACAAGAAGATCTGCGGCGTCTGCGGCGGCATCGCGCATTATTTCGGCGTCGATTCCACGCTGGTGCGCCTGATCGCGGTCGTGCTGTTCTTCGCGGGCGGCCTGAGCCTGTGGGTCTATATCATCGCGGGCCTCATCATGACCGAGACGCCGGATTATTAAGCGCGTACAAAACGCGGCCCCCTCTTTCGAGGGGGCCGTTTTTGCTGCGGTGCAAGCGGGCGGACAGGGTGGTCCGCCCCTGCATTGTCAGCGCTGCTCTTTGGGGACGTCGCGGATGGAGAGGGAGAGGCGCTTGCGCTTCTCGTCAACCTCGAGGACGACGACCTTGACCACATCGCCGACGGCGAGCACCTCGGACGGGTGCTTGATATAGCGGTCACAGACGCGGGAAATGTGGACAAGGCCGTCCTGATGGACACCGATGTCGACAAAGACACCGAAATCGATGACATTGCGGACCGTGCCGGTGAGCACCATGCCGGGTTTCAGATCTTTGAGTTCCAGCACATCAGTACGGAGGATCGGCGCGGGCAGCTCGTCGCGCGGGTCGCGGCCGGGCTTGACCAGCTCCTTCGCAATATCCTGAAGCGTCGGGACGCCGACGCCACATTCCGCCGCGGCTTTTTCCGCGCCATAGCGCTTCAGCGCGTCGGGCAGGGGACGCATCGCGTCTGTTCCGGCGTCCTTTGCCTGATAGCCAAGGAGCTGAAGCAGCGTTTCGGCAGCGGCATAGCTTTCGGGATGGACGCCGGTATGATCGAGGATCTGCTTGCTCTCAGGCACGCGGAGGAAGCCCGCGCACTGCTGGAACGCTTTGGGGCCGAGCTTCGGCACCTTTTTCAGCTGGCTGCGGGCGGTGAACGCGCCGTGCTCCTCGCGGTAGGCGACGATGTTCTTTGCCGTCGTGGCGTTCAGGCCGGACACCTGCTGCAAAAGCGGCGCGGAGGCCGTATTGAGGTCGACGCCGACGGCATTGACACAATCTTCCACCACGGCGTCCAATGCAGCGGACAGCTCCTTCTCCGGCATATCATGCTGATACTGGCCGACGCCGATGGCCTTCGGGTCGATCTTCACGAGCTCCGCCAGCGGATCTTGCAGACGGCGCGCGATGGAGACTGCGGAGCGGAGATTGACATCGTACTGCGGGAATTCCTCGGCGGCGAGCTTTGACGCGGAGTAGACCGAGGCTCCGGCCTCGTTGACGATCATATAGGACACGCCGCCCACCTCGCGGATCAGCTCGACGGCCATCGCCTCCGTCTCGCGGCTGGCCGTGCCGTTGCCGATGGCGAGGTGCGCCACGTGGTGTTTGCGGATGAGCGCGGCGAGCTTGGCGATCGCCTCGCGCTTTTGGCGTTCACCGAATGTCGGATAGACGACCGTGGTGTCCAGCACCTTACCGGTCGCATCCACGACGGCGACCTTGCAGCCGTGGCTGTAGCCGGGGTCGAGTCCCATGGTGACGAAGCCTTTGACGGGCGGCTGCATGAGCAGCGGCTTGAGGTTGAGGGCAAACATTTGGATGGCCCCTTCGCTGGCGCGGTCAGTCAGCGCGGCGCGCATCTCCCGCTCAAGCGAGGGATAGATAAGGCGGTCGTAGGCGTCCTCGGCGGCGGCCTTGACAAACTCCATTGCTGTGGAGCCGGGCTTCACCACCGCGCGGCGCAGGAGCGGCAGCGCAAGATCGCGGTCAAGCAGGACGGTTGCCTTGAGCTTTTCTTCCTTTTCGCCGCGGTTGATGGCGAGAATCTGGTGCCCCTGCAGCTTTGCAATAGGCTGCGAAAAGTCGTAGTACAGGCGATAGACGCTGTCCTCTTCTGTCGCGGCGAGGGAGCGGAGCGTGCCGCGCTTTTCCAGCAGCTCACGCAGGCTTTTGCGGATGGCTGCGTCGTCGCTGATCCACTCGGCGATGATGTCGTTCGCGCCCTGAAGCGCGTCGGCCACGGTCTCAACGCCCTTTTCCGCGTCGAGATAGTCCTGCGCGAGAACGTCCGGCGCGGCCATGCCGCGCGTCTGCGCGAAGATCGCCTCGGCCAGCGGCTCGAGCCCCTTTTCGCGGGCGACGGTCGCGCGGGTGCGGCGCTTTTGCTTATAGGGCCGGTAGAGATCCTCGACCTCGGCGAGCGTCGCGGCCTCGTCGATGGCGGCGGACAGCTCGTCCGTCAGCTTGCCCTGCGACTCGATCGAGGATTTGACTTCGTCACGGCGGGCTTGCAGATTTTTGAGGTATTGCAGGCGCGTCTCGAGCGCGCGGAGCGTCGTGTCGTCCATCGCGCCGTGCGCCTCCTTGCGGTAACGGGCGATGAAGGGAATGGTGTTGCCCTCGTCCAGCAGGGCGATGACGTTCTGGATATAGGCCTCCGGCTGATTCAGCTCGGCGGAGAGAATTTGCGGAATGGTTTTCATGGTGTGCTCCTTTTGGTTGAAACTTACGGCATACTGTGTTATCATACCAGAAAAGGACTGGGAGGCGCAAGATGAAATTTCGGGCCGTGTTTCTGGACATCGATGATACGCTGTTTGATTTCCGCAAAAGCTCGTTTGAGGCGCTGGTGACAGCGTTCGCGGAAATCGGCGTGTCGTTCACTGAGGCGGATATGCCCCATTATGAGGTCTACAACAACCGGATGTGGGAGATGTTCGAGCGCGGCGAAATTGAAAAGGAGCACATCTATGAGGAGCGCTTCCGCCTCTATTTCGCCGAGCGCGGCATCGAGGCCGACACGGCGGCGTTCAACCGGAAGTATCTCTACGAGCTGGCCGAGGGCGTGAATTTCATGCCGCACTGCGCCGAGCTGCTGCGGGTGCTGCACGGGCGCGTGAAGGTCTTCATCCTGACGAACGGCGACACCTATGCGCAGGAGCGGCGGATCGAAAAGTCCGGCTTCGCGCCGTATTTCGACGGCGTCTTCATCTCGGAGCAGCTCGGCTGCAAGAAGCCGGAAAAGGCGTTCTATGACAAGGTGTTTGCGCTCGTCGGCGAGGAATACCGGGGCTGCACGCTGATGGTGGGCGACAGTCTGTCGTCCGACATGCAGGGCGGGCGCAACGCGAGCATCCCGACGTGCTTCTACGGGAAGCGTGAAAAAGCGGATGCGCGGTGCGATTATGTGATCGAGGATCTGCTGGAGCTGCCGCCGCTGCTTGGGATCTGAGTTTTTTGAACGCAGGGGTTGACAAATGCCGCGCAAGACGGTATAATACCCCTGTTATTTGGGCCTGTAGCTCAGCTGGGAGAGCGAACGGTTCAATTCTATGCCCCCAAATTTGGGGATGTAGCGCAAGCGTCCGGCAGATGGTTCGCATCTATGCCGCCAAAAAAGTCAATAAGGGCCTGTAGCTCAGCTGGGAGAGCGTTCGGTTCGCATCCGAGAGGTCGAGAGTTCGAGTCTCTTCAGGTCCACCAAAATGTTCGGAATTTTCTGGTTTTTGCAGAAGATTCCGAACTTTTTTGTATCTTTCAAAATCAGACGCTCTCAACAGTCGCAATTCTGCCACCATTCGGTTCGCATCCCACACAAAGCCGTCTGAAATCATCAAAGGAAACACGAAATTCAACCTCCAAACGGTAATCCCGGTACACATAGACGGCCTTGATAAGCTGCGATACGATCATCTTCTTCGCTTCAAAGGTGCAGTTGTCGTAAAGATCAGCCCAGCTTTCCAGCTTCTCAAATTCGGCCTGTTCCTGCGCGGCGCTTTCCAGTTGATGCTCCATATCGGCTTTTTGTGCTTCAACCTCCTGTGAAAGCTCTGCGATCTCTTCTTTGCATTTTGCAACAAGGCTGTTCAGCAGGTCAACATTCAAGCGGCTTTTACCGCGAATGACGTTGATTGTTTCGGCTTCATAGTCAGAAAGCTCCTTTTGCTTTTCCTTCAGCCGCATGGCAGACATTTTGTAGCGGCTTCTGGCAAGCGCTGCGGCTTTTTCGTGCTGCTCGGCGATCAGACTATCCTTGGCAGAAACGCGGATTCTGGAGAGCTGATAGCGCACCAGAGCGTCCACAATTTCATCCAGCTTGATAACGCCGTAGCCGGATTGACCGTCGCAGAGGTCAGGATGCCGGGCCTTAAAATGGCATTGATAACGGCTTTTGACCTGATTGCGCACCGTTCCATCTTTGCGGATATACTTCTTGCCGGAGGTCGTCAGCGTCAGCCGGTTTTTACAATGCCCGCAGAAGATATTCCCTACCAACAGAGAACTGCCGCGCAGATTCAGCGGCGTATCCGCATGGTGTGTTGTCCGTTTTTCCATTAACTCCTGCGCTCGTCGAAAGGTCGCTTCGTCCACGATCTGAAGCTCTGGAATGATTTCCGATTCAGCGTTTCCGTTTGAAATTACACCCATGTATAGCTTGTTCTTTATCATGCGGACGATCGTTGTATTCGGAATCATGGAACCGTCTGCGCGGCGAATCCCGTTTTCCAAAAGGTAGTGGGAAATCCTCTGCGCGCCGCAGCCTTCGTTGACATATTTGTAAAAGATGAAACGCACGATTTCTGCGGCGTCCTCGTCGATTACAAAATCATTGACCTCTTGATTCTTCTTATTGATCCGTCCCTGCTTCTGGAGTTTGTAGCCAAATGGTACAATGCCACCGGTGAAGCAGCCGTCCTTTGTAAGCTGCTCCATGCGGGTTTTCACGCGCACGGAGGTCTTGATGCTCTCGCCGGATGCCTGCCAGTAACGGATATAGTTAAGCAGCTTGTCAACATGATTGTCGAACCGCTGCTGCCCCTCTACGGCGCTCCAAACTTCAACGCCATTACGGACAAACCACTCTACGACAAAGGGCGTTTCGTCATCTCTGCGGCCGAGACGGTCAAACATATAGACAAGCAAAATATCGAAACTCCCGGCAACGGCTTCCTGCTGCAATTCCTGCATGGCGTCGCGCTCTTTTGCAGATTTCTTGAAACCGGATACGCCTTTTTCGTAAAACTCATTTTGTAAAACCCAGTCAGGGTGTGACGCGATGAACTCCCGGCAGAATTGCCGCTGCATGGGAATATCATCTTTTTCAACCTGACCGATTGTTGATACGCGATATAAGCAATTTACTCGTTTCTTTTGTTCCATAACATACACTCCATTCTGAGAAAACGTGTGTATGTCCTTGTTCACTATTTGATTTTCAAGGTGCATTTTATAGTGTAATTATAGCATATTTCAGATATTTTATCAAGTTTTGTAGCTGTTATTATAAAATCCATAGGAGAAAACCGAACGTTTCAGTGCTTCTGTAATATGCGGATCATCTTGCTCTGCATACTTTACAGAGATTGCGGCACCGCAAAGAGATAAGATTTCTTCTTGCTTTTTGGGCTTGGATTCTTCGAGCTGTTTGTCCATAGAAGAACCTCCAGAATAAATGTTGTTTTTCTCATAGGTCAGGCAGACGGCAGCGGGCAAGGCTGCTCCATAGGCTGTTACCTCCCTCCATGCTGATGGCGGGGCGTTCCATTCTGTGACGTATGGCTAACGCAAGTATCATTGTTCTTTGTATGCGGTCGTCGCACGATCCAGCCATGAATCGCTCTCCATGCAGGTGTTTCTCGCTCCGCGCCAGAATCGGTATCACCTCCCATTCCGCGCATCCCCGCGCACCCATAGGCTCGCACATACAAAACGTATCTGTTGACCCTATTCAGTTGTCAGCGGGATTGTCAGCCCGCAAAAGCGTATTCATAACAATGCGCTTTTCCAGAATGGCAATCGGGTACATTGCTGCGGACGGCTGTCCCGCAGACTGGACAGACCTGCCCGTCTTACGCAAACGCCATGCCGCATAACCACATAGGTTTCAGATTGCGAACGAATTACGTCTCACCGTGGGACGTAATTCGACAGATTAGGACTCAAATAATGTTCAACACGGTTACCCCTGCCGGTCTGCCCATAGCTTTGCTGAGATCAATGAAATCAGCTCCTTTGCAGTGGGTGGTTCCTCAATCCAGTATGCACGCAGCTCTCGCCTGCGACCGTTTTGCCAAATGTCTTTGGCTGCGCGGTTTAACGCCCGCGAAACTGCTTCGTTGGTGCGCTTTCCTGTCCGCTTGCGGACTTCATTGCAGATGAAGTGCATCTTCGGCATATTTGGTTGATGATCGATTGCAACGTCAATCGCATGACATAAAATGCAGTAACATTCTTTTCCACGTGCCTCGACGATGGAGTATATAGCGTTCTGAATATCTTTCATGTTATACATTCCTTTCCCGTTCGAGCTGATATAAGCATAATACATTTTTACATACTTTTCAGGATTTTTGACAAACTTTGACCTACTTAGACAAACTTTGACGGATTCAAGGTCGAAAGGCAAGAATGCGCAGCAGGTGTTCAGTCTATGGTCTACGATTATTATGCGGCATGAAAAATAGAGGGAATCCATTACCCGGACATGGGTAACGGATTCCCTCTTGTTTGCCTGTGTCCCATTCATATTGAATGTACATTTGTATGGCGGCACGGTTTGATTGCGTCAAGTGATTACATTTTACTGCACCCGATATCCGGTCATAATCAGGCTGACGATCGTCTGCCAGAAATCGTGCTCCTCCGCGCTGTAGTACCGGCTGTCCGAAATCTCGTGAAAAGACACGATGCGGTTTATTTCATCCAGCCAGGCTTCATTTTGCATACACTTCGATAATCTCTCTCAAAGATTCTATTTCCGCATCGCTCAGGTGTTTGCCGTAATATTTATAATCATCATCGCTTTCGCGCACGATCGCATCCACATAGTCACGGGAATCATCCAGAAGATAACTGCGATTTTCAATATCAAACTGGTACGCACATACGGACTCAGAATCGCTTGTGGCTGGCGTCATAGAATCAATCGAGAATAGCGTCTCTACGACCGCTGCATCTTCGGCAGACAGCGTGCACGTTTTTTCACCAGATGGAGCTGTGCTCAGGTCAAAAATTGTCAGCGTCATTATTGCTGGCAGTCTATCACCGGAACTGATTTCCTGTGTTTGGAGCGAATAGGAAAGTGTAAGCGCTTCATCGCCCCGCGTCATTGTGACGATCATTGTCTGCCCGTCCTCCGACAAGTCCTTTGTCCAGACGGCATCCGCGTCCAGATAGTGCAAGTCAGCGTTCATGCCACTGAAATAATCGACAAATGCAGAATAATAGCGCGGCCACTGGAAAATATCGCCGGGCAGGTCGCTCCGTTTGCTGTCCTCCAACTCAAATTCCCAGACCCCATCTTCGTATTCCGGCACCCAGTGTCCGCAATCCAGCCTTGCGCGAACTCTTGACCAGATGCTGTCATTCATCGGATAGGTATCTTCAACGCTGTCGGGGCGTGCATTCCAGCCGCGACCAATATTTTGTTTCGTATTCGTTTCGCTGCCGGAAAGTGTAATGTTCTGAACTTCTTTCAGCCTACCGGGGATCACATGCAGGAATGGCGTATTCGGCTCGATGGAAACAGTTTCTTCGCTTCCATCGTCAAGCGTAAGCTCAAGCATATCGAATGCCGGATCGCTGCCTTTTGTAAAACCGTAGACAGCGGCAAATGTGCCTGTACGCATCGCGCAGACCATATCTTCAAGCGAGGAATCCCAGCCATACGATTCATTCCACGCATAGAGAACGTATGCGCCGTCATTCTGCTCCAAGGCGAATACCTGGTAGCCGATAACTGAGGGATTTTCACTGCCAACGAGCAGCAGAATATAGTTGTTGCCGTCAAAATCAAAGGTCTGCGTGTCCAATACGGTGTACTGCGCAGAAAGATATGTGTTGACCCATGCGGCAGCTTCTTCCGGAAGATCAAGTGTATTGCTGTCGCTTGCCGGAATACCGTCCCACGTCCAAGTCATACCGCCGTCGTGCGTATGAAGTGTCGTGGTGCGGTCGTTTCCGTCCTTGCCAAGCAGTATGACCGGA
>USDP01000015.1 GCA_900553545.1 uncultured Eubacteriales bacterium
AATCGCCATCTTATAGACCTCGTCGGCGTTGCAGCCGCGGGAGAGGTCGTTGATCGGCGCGTTCAAACCCTGAAGAATCGGGCCATAGGCCTCGAACCCGCCCAGCCGCTGCGCGATCTTATAGCCGATGTTGCCGGCCTCGATGCACGGGAAGATGAACGTGTTGGCATAGCCCGCAACCTTGGAGCCGGGGAACTTCAGCTGACCGACGACCGGGGAGACCGCCGCGTCAAACTGCATTTCGCCGTCGATGGCCAGCTCGGGGGCCAGCTCCTTGGCAATCTCGGTGGCCTTCTGGCTCAGCGCAACCGTGCCGCCCTTGCCGCTGCCCTTCGTGGAGAAGGAGAGCAGCGCAACCTTCGGGTCGATGCCGAAGAACTCAGCCGTGCGGGCCGATTCGATGGCGACCTCCGCCAGCTTCTGCGCGCCGGAGAAGGTGACCTCGCCGGAGGCCTTGTCGACGGTGTCGGGATAGTCGATGTTGATGGCGCAGTCGCCCATGCAGTACTTCTCATCGTTGCCGTCCTTGTCCTTGCGGAACAGGATGAACGACGAGGAGACGAGGTGCGCGCCCTTCTTGGTCTTGACAAGCTGAAGTGCCGGACGGACGGTGTCCGCAGTGGAATAGGTCGCGCCGCCGAGCAGGGCATCGGCCCTGCCCATCTTGACGAGCATCGTGCCGAAGTAGTTGCCCTTGGCAAGTGCCGCGCGGCAGTCCTCTTCGCTCATCTTGCCCTTGCGCAGTTCCACCATCTTGGCGACCATCTCGTCCATGCCCTCATAGGTAGCCGGGTCGATGATTGTGGCCTTGCAGATGCAGAAATTGCCCTTTTCTGCGGCAGCCTTGACCTCGTCGACGTTGCCGATGAGGATGACGTCCATCAGGTCGTCCTTGAGCAGACGGTCGGTCGCTTCGAGGATGCGGGCGTCGGGACCCTCGGTGAAGACGATGGTGCGGCGTGTGGCCTTGAGCGTGTCGATCAGCTTCGTAAACATAAGTATTACCTCCATGCTGCGGTGATTCCGCATTGTTTGGGACTATTATACAATGTACGCGCCGACAAAACAACCGCTTTTTTGAAAAATCAAGAAATCCGGCCTGTTTTGCACACTTTTCCATTTTTCCGGAAAACGGACTTGCAAAATGTGGAGAACTCCATTATAATAAAAAACACACTTTATGCAATTATGCAAAGAAAGAGAAAAGACAGGTATTATTTATGAAACGAGAATCATTCCGTTCCCGATTGGGCTTCCTGCTCGTCAGCGCCGGCTGCGCCATCGGCATCGGCAACGTCTGGCGCTTCCCGTATGTCACCGGCGAAAACGGCGGCGGCTTTTTCGTCCTCATCTATCTGATTTGCCTGCTCGTCATGGGCGTGCCGGTGCTGACGATGGAGCTGGCCGTGGGCCGCGCCGGCAAAAAGAGTGCCGTCCCGGCGTACAAAAATCTCGAAAAGCCCGGCCAGAAATGGCACATCCACGGCTGGTTCTGCCTGATCGGCTGCTTCCTGCTCATGATGTACTATACCACCGTCACCGGCTGGATGGTCAACTATTTCGGCAAATTCCTCACCGGCGCGTTCCATGCCGGCATGGATACCGAATCCGTTGTCGGCGAATTCGGCGCGATGCTCTCGAACCCCGGTGAGATGACGCTCTGGACGGAGCTGGTCGTTGTCGCGGGCTTCCTGATCTGCTCGTTCGGCCTGCAAAACGGACTCGAGCGCGTCAGCAAAGTCATGATGCTCGCGCTGCTGGCGCTGATCGTCGTGCTGGCTGTCCACAGCCTGACGCTCCCCGGTGCGGCGGAGGGCATGAAGTTCTATCTGCTGCCGTCGATGGACTCCATCCGGAAAAACGGCCTTGGCACGATCATCGCCGCCGCGATGAATCAGTCGTTCTTCACGCTCAGCCTCGGCATTGCCGCCATGGAGATCTTCGGCAGCTATATGTCGGATTCGCACTCCCTGCCCGGCGAGGCCGTGCACATCTGCGCGCTCGACACGTTCGTCGCCCTGATGGCCGGCGTCATCATCTTCCCGGCCTGCTTCTCCTTCGGCATTGAGACGGAGAGCGGCCCGGCATTGATCTTCCAGACGCTGCCGAATGTGTTCGTCAACATGGCGGGCGGCCGCTTCTGGGGCGCGCTGTTCTTCCTGTTCATGATCTTCGCCAGTTTGTCTACGGTGCTGGCTGTGTTTGAAAACATCCTTGCCATCTGCATGGACACCTTCGGCTGGAGCCGGAAGAAGGCCACGGTCATCAACGGCCTGCTCCTCCTCGTGCTGAGCCTGCCGTGCGTCTTTGGCTACAACCTCTGGGCGAACGTCCATCTGATCGGCGGGCGCGACATCCTCGACACCGAGGACTTCCTCGTCAGCAGCCTCCTGCTCCCGATCGGCTCGCTGGTCTATCTGCTGTTCTGCGTCACGAAGTGGGGCTGGGGCTTCGACAAGTATCTTGCCGAGGCCAACCGCGGCACGGGCATGAAGTTCTCGCCCAAGCTGAAGCTCTATTTCCAGTGGATCCTGCCGATCCTCATTCTCATCATCCTGATCCAGGGATTGATCTGAGCGGACAATGTATTGCGCCCCCGGAGCGGCTGCTCCGGGGGCGTTTGCGTTTTGGCGAACGATATCGTATAATGTGGTCAGAACGATCCACGCCGGTCGACGGCCGCGCGCGGGAAAGTAAGGTAGGAACACATCATGTATCGAGACCTGACCAAAGGCAGCATCACAAAGGGGCTGCTGCTGTTTGCCCTGCCGATGATCGCGGGCAACCTCTTGCAGCAGTTTTATAATATCGCCGACACGCTGATCGTCGGCCAGGCGCTCGGCAAAAACGCGCTTGCCGCCGTCGGCTCGGCCTATACGCTGATGACGTTTCTGACGTCGATCTTCCTCGGCCTCTCGATGGGCGCGGGTGCGCTGTTCTCCATCGCGCTGGGGCAGAAGGACGAAGCGCGGCTCCGCCGCGCGGTGGCCCATGCGTTCGGGCTGATCGGCTCCGTGACGATTGCGTTGAACATCGCGGTCTATGCGTTTCTTGATCCCATCCTCCACTTTCTGCAAATTCCGGCGGAGCTGTACGGCCAGATGCGCGAATACCTTGTCATCATCTTCGCGGGGCTGATCGCCTCGTCGCTCTATAATTTCTTTGCCTGTCTGCTGCGCGCGGCGGGCAATTCCGTCGCGCCGCTCTGGTTCCTCGGCGTTGCCGCCCTGCTGAACATCGGGCTGGATCTGCTCTTCGTGCTGGTCTTTCGCTGGGGCATCGCCGGGGCCGCCGCCGCGACGGTCATTGCGCAGTACGTCTCCGGCCTCGGCCTCTGGGTCTATACGCGGCTGCGCTGCCGCGAGCTGCTGCCGGGAAGGGCGGAGCTGCGGTTTGACCGCGCAATCCTCCGCGAAATTCTCGATATGTCGCTGCTCACGTGCGCGCAGCAGTCTGCGATGAACTTCGGCATCCTGCTCATTCAGCGCCTCGTCGATAGCTTCGGCCCCATCACAATGGCGGCCTTTGCCGCTGCCGTCAAGATCGACACGTTTGCCTATCTGCCCGTGCAGGACTTCGGCAACGCCTTTTCCACCTTCATCGCCCAGAACTACGGCGCCGGGCAGCACGACCGCCTCCGCCGCGGCTTCCGCCAGGCGGTGCTCGTCAGCGCGGCCTTCTCTGCCGCAATCTCGCTGCTTGTCTGCGTCTTCGCCGCGCCGCTGATGCGCATCTTCGTGCAGGCCGGGGAGACGGAGGTGCTCGCCTCCGGCGTCCGCTATCTGCGCATCGAGGGCGCATGCTACGTCGGCATCGGCTGCCTGTTCCTGCTCTACGGGTTCTATCGCGCCGTCAAGCGCCCCGGCATGAGCGTCGTCCTCACGGTCATCTCGCTCGGCGTGCGCGTCCTGCTGGCGTACCTTCTGGCCGGGCCGGTCGGCGAGGTCGGCATCTGGCTCGCCATCCCCATCGGCTGGGCCTTGGCCGACCTGACCGGCTTCGCCTATTACGCCCGCCATCGCGCCGCCCTTCTCCCGCCTGCTCCCACCGCAGCGGTCATAAATCTAAAATAGAGGCGTCATTGCGAGCCAGTCCTCAGACTGGCGCGGCAATTCCGTAGATCTTATAGGAGTCTTCCAGGGCGCAAAAACGGGCGGACAGGAAATGTCCGCCCGTTCCTTTTATTCTGCGTCCATCAAACGGAACGTCATGCGCACGGGGTTATGATCGGAATTCGCAAAGCCCAGATCGATGACCTCGCTTTCCGCAGCCTCGACATTCGGCGACACGAGGAACCCGTCCACCGTCAGCCGCAGCTGCCCTTCTGCATACGGCCCATCGGCATTTCTGCAAGAAGCCACCGGAGCCTCCGGATCGACCGGCGCAATGAGCCGGATATCTGTCGCCTCGATGAGATCGGTGCGGATGGGCTGCGCCCACGTATAATCGCCAGTGTTCACGCCGAAATATTGCGTGCTCCCGCCCGGCAGCAGATCCTTGTTGAAATCGCCGCCGCCCACGACATAGTTGCCCGCCTCATATTCCGCCTGCATGTCCGCCAGCAGCAGTTCGAGCTGCTCGTCGGCAATCGTCCCGTCCGAGGAATAGGCCGAGAGGTGCAGGTCGTAGAGCACCAGCTCATGCCCGTTTTCCACCGGCACGCGCGCCACGGAGTAGCACCGGTCGAGGTCGAGCAGCTTCGTGAACCCCGTCTCCACGGGCAGGCTCCGCCGGACGGCGCTCGTCACATGCAGCCCAGCCATCGTCAGCAGACAGGAGCGGCTTGCGCCGTGCGGCTGCGTCAGCGGATAGAGCAAAAACGGCGAATCATAGTTCACCGCGTGGAGCTTGCAGAAATCCGGCTGCGCCTGATACAGATACGGCCGCTCGTCGACGTGATAGGTGCGCGTCGAATCAAAATCGACTTCCTGCAAAAAATAGATGTCGGCGGCCTCGTTGAGCAGGACGTTGGAGATCTCCGCAAGGTTGGCCTTCAGCCGATCCTCGCTCCATGCCCACGATTCCGTGCCGCCGTCCATGAAGAAGCCATAGTCGTCCTCATACGCGCCAAATCCGATGTTCCACGTCAGTACGCGGTATTCCTGCCCGGTCTGCGCGATGGGCTGCGGCTCCTGCTCGTAGACATCGAGCGTCTGGTTGTCCGGGATGCGGTGATAGTCGAGGAACACATAGGCCACATACCCGCCCGCGAGCACCAGCAGCACCAGCAGCACGATAATCAGAATTTTCCAGAACTTTTTCATAAGCAAAACCCCTCAAATTTCTTCTCTTTCTATCATACCCGATTTACGCCGGAATTGCAATCCACCGCAAAACATGCTATGCTGTTGCACGGAGGGATCTTATGACAAAATATCAGGTATTTTTAATCGTTGTATTTCTGTTCTTCTTCGGCTCCGGCGGCGGCTGGGTGCTGGAGCTGTTTTTCCGCCGCTTCTTCTCCGGCGCGAATCCGGAGCGCAAATGGCTGAACCCCGGCTTTCTCTTCGGCCCATGCGTGCCGCTCTACGGCTTCGGCACGGTCGTCCTGTTCATTCTCAGCGAATTTGAGAGCCAGATCTTCGGCCAGTTTGGCGGCAGCTGGTGGTATTATCTTGTGATGTTCTTCGGCATGGCCCTCGCGATGACGGCGCTGGAATACATCGCGGGCCTGATGAGCCTCAAGGTCATGCACCTGCGCCTCTGGGACTATACGAACTGCTGGGGCAACATTCAGGGCCTGATCTGCCCGCTGTTCACGTTCTTCTGGGGCGTGCTCGCTGCGCTCTACTATTTCCTGCTCTATCCGCCGCTGCGAAGGCTCGTCGTCTGGTTCGTGGCACATCCGCTGTTTTCATTTATCGTGGGCGTCTGCTTCGGCATTTTCCTGATCGACTTTGCCTTCTCGCTCCACCTCGGTACAGCCCTGCGCAAGCGCGCCGTCGAGTTTGACAAGAGCGTCGAATCCATCGACCTCCAGGCCATCCAGCGCCGTCTGCAAAAGCGCGGCGGCTTCTTCCGCTTCACCTCCATCAAGCCGCTCACCGAGCGCATCGACGCCTTTGACGAATTCCTGCACCGCAAACCCGGCAAACAGGCCAATCCTTCAAAATAAATCGAAAAGAGGAGCTGATCCGATGAAAAAGCTGCTTGCTCTCATCCTTGCCGCAACGCTGCTGCTCGCCTGTGCCATTCCGGCGCAGGCCGCAGATTCCCGCAAAGTGGAAGCCGCCGCAGTGCTCTATGACCTTGGCCTCTTCCAGGGCACCGGCACAAATGCCGACGGCACGCCCGATTTCAGCCTTGACCGCGCGGCGAAACGTGCCGAGGGCGTGACGCTCCTCGTCCGTCTGCTCGGCATCGGCGAAGAAACGCTGAAAAACGCGTCCGACGCGCCGTTCAGCGACGTGCCGGGGTGGGCAAAACCCTACGTCAACTTCGCCTACGAAAACGACCTGACAAAAGGCATCAGCGCCGACAAGCTCGGCGCGAACGACGCCGTCACCGCCGCGCAGTATCTGACGTTCGTCCTCCGCGCGATGGGCTACGTGTCCGGCGAGGATTTCGACTGGAGCGCATCGTGGGCGCTGACCGACCGCCTCGGCATCACGCACGGCGAATACAACGCAAAAACAAACAAGTCCTTCCAGCGCGGCGACGCGGCGCTCGTCTCGGCCTGCGCGCTGAAGGCCGCATGCAAAAACGGCAAAACGCTCTATGAAAACATCTTCGGCAAACGCCTGCCGGACGACCTGCGCGCGCAGCTCTCCGCCCTCGCGGGTGAGACGGCCCGCCGCGACACCTCCAAGGCCGCGGGCGGCTATGCTTCCTACCTCGATGAACTGGATCTGCCGGATCTTCTCGGCCAGCCGCAGTATTCGCAGAAGCAGATCTGCGCCATGCAGGGCTACACGCTCGACCAGCTCAAGGATGCGATCTACACCGTCCCCGACATGATCCAATACCTTGTCGAAACAAATTATGGCGAAAACCCCGTCTGGGAAAACGACGTCCATTTCAGCGATGGCAGCTATGAGTGGGCCATCAACAAATCCGCCGCCGGGGCTAAGGACTCTGACTGCCCGAGCTGCGGCGCAGTTTCGAACCTGACGCGCTACATCCTCGAAGGGGACTACGACGACTGCGGCTACATCCTCTGGGGCACGTATGACAAGGAGAAAAACGAAACCAACGGCGGCCACGTCATCAACTTCTATCAGGTCGGCAATCAGTATGTGACGTTCGACTATACGAGCGTCAGCGGCGGCAGCTTCCGTCCGAACGACACGAACTGCTGGGTCGTCGGCAGCACAAAGGCCATCGCCGAACAGGCTCGCAAGCAGGAGACCGACGCCTACACCATCCATACCATCGTGCTCGACCGCGGCGCGTACCGGATGCAGCTCCCGCTTGGCTGGCGGAACAAAACGACGGACAAGAGCTGCTATTTCACCGCCGGGGCCTATCGCTATGACGCGGAGCTGCTCTATCAGGACGCCAAATGGCAGCAGTCTTGCCCGAGCTTTGAATATCACCCGTTCTTCGACGATTCCGTCTCCATGGACGAGAGCCGCTATCCCGACTGGGCCTTCGACGGCACGACCGACGAATACGGCACGCCGTCCGATGTTGCGGGCCTCTGCATCTACTATCGCGGCTTCACGATTGAGCCGGGGTATCGCTTCGGGCCGATCGAAGAAGGGCAGAGCATTCAGGTCTATCTGGACGGCGTCCGCCAGACGAATTTTACGCTCCAGAATAGCAGCCCCGCCACCTGCCGCCTGACGGTGCGGGAGGACGGAACCATTGTCTGCGGCCGCGCCAGCGCCGACACGACCATCTACATCCGCTGCGGCACGTCCGAGGGCCGCTACATCCTCGGCGGCCCTTAACCGCCCGTTTTTTTGAACCCATTCTTTTCTTTCTCCCTCAGAAAGAAAAGAACGGTTTCAATCTTCCAAGAAAAGAAAGAGGGCATTCAAAATCGGAAGTGCAAACCGTGCCGCCATCATGTGACAACTCATTGAATCGGCCCCATTTGCCCGCCCCAAATCACCTTTCCGCTGGCAACTACGCGCCGCACGCTATCTTGATGATGGCGGTCATTTCTCTGCCTGCGAATACGGCAAAATCTAAGACTTCCATGCGCCGCAAGTCCAGAGCAAGGCTCTGGTCGATAGAAGGGGTCCGGGGAAACCATCCGAAAGGTTTCCCCGGTCGTCTCTTTCTTTTCTTGGCGGCGCGACACGGTTCTTTTCTTTCTCCGAATAGAGAAAGAAAAGAATGGGGTCGCAAAACCCCGCTCGCTTTACATTTTCCGCCGTGTGTGCTACAATAAAACATCATTTTGAGGAGTGTGCCCTTATGCAGAAAAACGTGCTGGAATATCTCGAGGCCTCTGCACGGCGCTGCCCGGATAAGACCGCCTTCACCGACGGCGCACGGAGCTTTACCTATGCGCAGCTACTCTCCTGCGCGAAGGGCCTCGGCACACACCTGGCCAGAACGGCCCCCTGTCTGCGCCGCCCCGTCGCGGTGCTCATCGGCCGCACCGCAGAGAGCATCGCGGCCATGCAGGGCGTGCTCTACGCCGGCGGCTGCTATGTCCCGATTGACGACCACATGCCAGAAGCGCGTATGCGCAAGATCTTCGAGCAGGTGCGCCCCGCCGCCATCGTCTTTGCCGAGGCCAACCGCGCCGCGGCCGAGCTGGTTGCCGACTGCGCGCCGCTGATCTTCATGGAGGATGGCTTCCAGACCGAGCCTGACGAGGCGCTCCTCGCCGCCCTTCGCGAACAGGTCATCGACCTCGATCCGCTCTACCTCCTCTTCACCTCCGGCTCCACCGGCACGCCCAAAGGCATCGTCATCCCGCACCGCGCGATGATCGACTTTGCCGACTGGATGAGCGAATTCTGCGGCTACACCGAAGACGACGTCTTCGGCAATCAGGCGCCGTTCTACTTTGACCTCTCCTGTAAGGACGTCTACCAGACGCTCCGCCTCGGCGCGACGTGCCGCATTTTCGATAAAAAATACTTCACCTTCCCCATGCTCCTGCTTCAGGAGATGGAGAAGGCCAGCGTCACCGCCATCAACTGGGCGACCTCAGCGTTCCATCTCGTCGCCAGCTCCGGCGCGCTTGAAAAATACGCGCCCACCACATTAAAAAAAGCCGCCCTCGGCGGCGAGGCCCTTCAGGCCCGCTACGTCAACGCCTGGAAGGCTGCCGTCCCAGGACTCTCGGTCGTCAATATGTACGGTCCGACAGAGACGACCGTCGACTGCACGGCCATGCACCTCACGCGCGACTATCGCGACGACGAAGCCATCCCCATCGGCGCAGCCTGCCGCAACATGCAGATCCTGCTGCTCGGCGAGGATGGCCAGCCGGTCGAACCCGGCCAGCCGGGTGAGATCTGCGTCCGCGGCACCGGCGTCGCCAGCGGCTACTTCGGCGACCCGGAAAAGTCCGACGCCGTCTTCATCCAAAACCCCTGCAATCCCTATTTCCGCGATATTCTCTATAAGACCGGCGACCTCGCCGTCCAGCGCGAGGATGGTCTGCTCTATTTCCTCTCCCGGCGCGACGGGCAGATCAAGCACATGGGCTACCGCATCGAGCTGGGCGAAATTGAAGTCGCACTGCACAGCGTCCCCGGCATCCGCGCCGCCGCCTGTCTCTTTGACCAGACACGCGACCGCATCCTCTGCATCTACGCCGGTTCGCCCGACAGCGCGGAGCTGGCGAAGGCCATGCGGAAGCTCGTGCCGAAATATATGCTCCCGAACATCTATGAAAAGCTCGACGCGCTGCCCTACAACGCCAACGGTAAGATCGACCGGGTGCAGCTGAAGGAGCGATATCTCCATGCAGAAAATTGAGGCGTTTGCACAGGCCGCCGGGCTGCTTGGCGCGCAGCTCCGCCGCGGCGTTGTCACCAACAGCTTCCTCACCGCGGCCGACTGTGACCGCGAGGCCAAAACCGGCCTCTACGTCTACGAGGCGAACGGCGAGCTGCTCGTCTTCCGCGACCGGGGGACGCATTATATCCTGAACTTTTTCCTGCAGCAGGGCGCACATCCTACGCTTCCGGATGTTTCCAAACCTGTCGTCACCGAGCTGGCCTACCGGCCCAAGGATGCCGACGCGATGCTCAGTGCGGCGGCCTATTTCCGCGAGATCGGCTTCGAGGAAGTGCTCCGGCGCACCCGCAGGACACGCAGCGGAGCGTCTGCGGGCGTTCAGCGGGCCTCGCAGCAGGCCGTCAGCGCATCGCGCAGCGGGGTGTCTGCGGGAGCGGCAGCGGGGGAAGCTGCCGTCATGGACTTCCTGAAGCAGGAATTTTCAACGTTCACAGGCTGTCTTCCCACGGAGGACACTTTGCGCGAAGCCCTCGCCGCAGGACAGATTTTATGTGCCCAAGATGAGCGTGGCATCTGTGGCCTGCTGCACTTTGCGCCGGGCCGTGCCGCATCCGAACTCCGGCATCTCGCCGTCCGCGCGGACTGCCGCCGGCAGGGCATTGCAAACGCACTCTTTGACGCCTACATGTCCGTGACCGGCGGGCAGAAAAGCCTCGTCTGGGCGCGCATCGGCAACGAAGCTGCCGAACGCTTCTACGAAACACACGATTACCGGCCCGACGGATGGAATTCCGTCGTGCTGCAATATGGAGGAACCGAACAATGAGAGAACAAATCATCGAGATTTTAACCGAAATCTGCCCCGGCGTGGACTTTGAGCAGGAAACTTCCCTCATCGACGACGGCCTGATCGACTCGCTCGACATCGTCGCCGTTGTGACCGATTTAATGGACACGTTCGATGTCCAGCTCGGCGTGGATGACCTGACGCCGGAGAACTTCAACTCCGTCGACGCCATCTGCCAGCTCATCGAGCGCGCACAGGGCTGATGGCATTTACATCCGCCGCGTTCGTCGGGCTGACGGCGCTCGCCGCCGTGCTCTATTACGCGCTGCCAAAGCGTGCGCAGTGGTGCGTGCTCCTGCTGGCCAGTCTGACATTCTATCTGGCGGGCGGCATGAAGAGCATCGTCTGGCTGGTGCTGATCATTCTCATCACGTGGACAGCCGGACTGCTGCTCGGGCGGCAGAACGCAAAAACGCCCGCCGACAAGGCCGAAAAGGCAGCCATCCAGCGCCGCAAGAAAATCATCTCAACTTTCTGCACAATTTCCTGTTTTGGCCTGCTTTTTGCGATGAAATATTGGAATTTCGCGCTGGAGCTGCTGCCCTCGGCGCTGGGTTCGCACATCCCGCGCTGGGATTTCCTCGTGCCGCTCGGGCTGTCTTTTTTCATTTTCCAGTCGATGAGTTACGTCATCGATGTTTACCGAAACAAGCAAAAATGTGAGAAAAATGTGCTGAAATACGCACTTTTTGTCTCGTTTTTCCCGCAAATGGTGCAGGGGCCGATCAGCCGCTATGGCCAGCTGGCCCCGCAGCTGACGGCGGAGCACAGTCTCTGTTGGACGGACATTCAGGCAGGCATCCAGCTTGCGCTCTGGGGCTATTTCAAAAAGCTCGTCATCGCCGACCGCGCCGCGATTCTGGTGAACAATGTCATTTCCGAAACCTGCCCCTACGGCGGCGCCGTGATCGCAACGGGCATTTTTTTCTATTGTATTCAACTTTATTGCGATTTTTCCGGCGGCATCGACATCACGCGCGGCGTGGCGCGCCTGTTCGGCATCGACATGGTGCAGAATTTCCGCCGTCCGCTGTTCGCCACATCCCTGACCGACTACTGGCGGCGCTGGCACATCACGCTGGGCAGCTGGATGCGTGATTACGTATTTTACCCGCTTTCCCTGTCGAAACCGTTCGGCAAACTCGGGAAATGGGCCAGAAAACACCTGAAGGGCACACCCGGAAAGATCTTTGCGACCTCCGCCGCGACGTTCATCGTCTACCTCATCATTGGCATCTGGCACGGTGCAAACTTTCGCTACATCGCCTTCGGCCTCTGGAACGGTACGCTCATCACGGCCTCGCTGCTGATGGAGCGCCGCTTCCTCGCGTGGAAATCCGCGCTGCACATCAACGACAAGTCCACGGGCTGGCGCATCTTTATGACCGTGCGCACGGCGCTGCTCGTCTTCATCGGCCGCTACTTTACGCGCGCGCCGCGCCTGACAGTTGTATTTTCTCTGCTGAAAACCACGGTATTGCACCCGAATTTCGGGGAATTGCCGCACAAAATTCTGACGCTCGGCCTGACGGCGGGCGATCTGCTGATCGTCGCGGCGGGCATTCTGATCGTTCACATCGTGGAGTTCTTTGAGGAGCGCGGCACCGACGTCCGCGGCTGGCTCAACGCGAGAAAATCGTCCGTGCAGGTGCTGATTTTGCTGGTTTCTCTGCTGATTCTTGCTTTTTTCGGCATTTTCCGCAGCGGCTATATTTCGTCCGAGTTCATCTACGGGCAGTTCTGAGGAGGGCCTATGAACGCGAAAAAATGGGTGCTGACCTTCCTGCTGTTTGCGCTGGTGCTGGTGCTGGGCCTCGCGGCGTTCAACTACGTCACCGACCCGTTCGCCGCCTTCGGCGACAAGTTTTTGAACTGGTTTTCCTATGACGAGACGAACAACCCGCGCGTCGCGAAGATCAGCTATCTCGAGCAGCACCACGACGAATATGATTCCTACATTCTGGGCTGTTCTTCGACCAGTTCACTCCAAGTTTCGGATTTTAACAAACTTTACGACGCAAATTTCTATAATTTAATCATGTATGGCGCGGACATGCGCGACTGTGAAAAGATCGCCGATTACCTGATCGAACACTATGAAGTCAAGCACCTCGTCCTGAATGTCTACCTCGACAACGGCTTCACCTATGACGACGAGACGGACCGCCTGACGCGCAACCTCCATTACCTTACCGACCCGGACACGTCCGCGCTGTCCTTTTACACGCGCTATCTGTTCTGCGACCCGCGTTACGGCTTTGCCAAGCTGAAAAATCTGCGCAATGACCGCCTGCTTCCGCAGAGCTTCGACGTGTTCAACGAGGTCACAGGCGAATATGACAAGCGTGTGCGCGACGTCGAGCCGATCGGCAGTATGGACACCTATCTCGAAGCCTATCCGGTCTTTGCCGACTATCCGAAGACCGGCGACTTTGTCCTCGGCCAGACCGAGAACTGCATGAAATCTGTCGCCGCGATCAAAGAACGCTGCGAAGCGGCGGGCGTTGAGCTGGTCGTCGTGGCCGCGTCGGTCTACATCGACTATTTCCAGAACTTCCAGGCTGAGGATGTGGCGAATTTCTATGCGTCTCTCGCGAAAGTCACCGATTTCTGGGACTTTTCGTGCAGCAGCGTGAGCTGTGAGCCGCGCTATTTCTACGACGCGACCCACTTCCGCAATGCCGTCGGCAGCATGATTGCCGCGCGCATCGCGGGCGACGATTCCGTCTACATTCCGGACGATTTCGGCACTTACGTCACAGCGGACACGCCAAGCTCCTACTTCTCCGAGGTTTTGCAGGCCACGGCCCTGCCGGACGAGACGGTCAGCCGCGACGTACCGGTGCTGATGTGGCACAATCTTGCGGAAGAGTCCAGCGGCGACATGACGATCTCCGTGGACACGTTCCGCGTGCAGATCGAGGCGCTGCATGAGGCGGGCTTCAAAACCGTCTCGCTCCAACAGCTCTACGATTATGTCCATTTTGGGACGGAATTGCCGGAAAAACCGATTGTTTTGACCTTCGATGATGGGTATTTCAGCAATTACGAGTATGCCTATCCCATTTTGCGGGAATACGTCATGCAGGCAACGATCTTCGCCATCGGCGTCTCTGTCGGCAAGGACACCTACAAGGACACCGACCACGCGATGACGCCGCACTTCGGCGCGGACGAGGCGCGGGAAATGGTGGATTCCGGCCTGATTTCCGTACAAAGTCACACATTTGACATGCACCAGTGGCCGCCGTTTGAGGACGGAAACGCACAGGTGCGCGAGACGCTTTTGCCGTTCGACGGCGAGGCCGATGCTGATTATGAGGCGGCGGTCGAGGCCGATTTCGCCGAGAGCCGCGAGCTGCTCGAATCCATCACCGGCCAGCCGGTCAACGCGCTGGCGTTCCCGGAAGGGGCTTATGTCACGCTGACGCAGGACGCGCTCCGCAGCGCGGGCGCAGAGCTGACGTTTACGACGGTCCGCGCAGTGAATACCGTGGTCAAGGGTCTGCCGCAGAGCCTCTGCGCAATGCCGCGCTTCGGCATGACGGAAAGCACGGATATGACTGCGCTGGTTGCCGAATTGGAGCAATGACAAACCCGCATCCCCAACTGGGGATGCGGGATTTTTTATTGCTGCTCCAGAAAGTTGCCGAAGGCGGCGACGGTCTTGAAATAATAGTCGCAGTTCCGGCGCATATAGCCCTCGATCTCCGGGATGTCGTTGGCCCAGCCCGCCGCCGCGAACGGCACGCCCGCCGCGCGGCACATATCATATCCGGGTTTCAGGTCATCCAGCATCAGCAGCTGATCCGGCGCGAGCTGAAATTCTGCCATGATCTGCTCCAGCGGCCAGACGTGCGGCTTGCGGTGCTCGGGCGGAAGCTCCCAGCCGAAGATCAGATCCGGCTCCGGCAGGCCGTTTTCGCGGTAATCGCGGCGGATCACGTCGCTGACGGAATGGGAGACGACGGCGATCTTGCCGCCACGGGCCTTGTACCGCTCCAGAATTTCGCGCATCCCCGGATACGCCTCCGGCACCCGCGTCGCGACCCAGTTCTGCCAGAACTGATATTCCCCCTCCAGCTCCTCGTCGGTAAAGCCCAGCTCGTCTTTGAAGAGCGGAATGATGCCGGGGTCGAAATTTTTCCGGAAATAGTCGTCCAGCGTATACGAAAGGCCGGGGCGCACCTGCGCCAGATAGGCCAGAAAGGACGGAAAATGGATGACAGCCGTGCTGTTGACGACGGTGTCGTCGTGGTCGAGCACCAGACAGGGAAACCGCATAACGCACCTCCAGATGTGAGATATGGACAAGCATAGCATTTTCTGACGGGTTATGCAAGAAAAAAGATTCTGAAGTTTTGCGGCGAAGGTTTGCTATTTTGAGAAATCTATGGTATACTCTGAGAAAATAGCAATGTTATACCCCGGCGGAACGTCGGAACGATTCACCAAACAATCGGAGGGAACGGCATGGAAGAAGAAAGAATGGAACAGCCACGGCGCAGAAGAAAGCCGAAGAGCTTTTTCCGCCGCCTTTTGGAGCTGCCGAAAAAGACGCTGCTGACGCTGGTCGCGATCCTCGTCGTCTTTGTGGCGGTCATTGTCATCATCTCGAAAAGCTGCTCGGCTGTGCCGGACACGACCGTCACGGCACAGGCATTTTCCACGCAGACGGAGCTGAAGCTGCCGCTGTCGGTCAAGCTCAACGAGGGCGATTATCTGTCCTACGGCGGCTATCAGTTTGAGACGTCGAAGAAGATCGCCTCGCTCGTCAAGACCATCACCAAGAACAACGACGGCGTCACCGCGACGAGCTTCACGAACGCGCACGGCACGTGCTACCTCTTCACGAAGCAGACCGAGACGGGCGTCGACCACTGGGCGCTCTATCCCAAGGACATCGCCAACTATTATATCTTCATGGGTACGCACCGCGAGGTCGCGCTGGACGGCAGCCGCCTCGACATCCTGCTGCCGCTGCACCTCGTCTCTGACAGTGCGCTGATGGACAACATGGGCGGCCAGATCCAGCTCGACACGTCCTATGCCTGCGGCTACGACGGACTCAAGGAGGGCGAGACGCTTGCCGCGCTCTTCCGCGCGTACTATGAAGAATCCGGCCTCTACACCGTCACGAGCAGCGACGGCGGTTTCACCATCGTCCCGAAGGGCAGCGACAAGACGCTGATCTTCACCTTCCAGGAGGACGGCACAAGCGGCATGTTCGCGGTCTCCGTCCCGGTCGTGACCGAGCCGGAGCCGACCAGCGCCGCCAGCATCCGCTATGAGCAGGGCGAAGCCGTGCAGCTTCCTGAACAGGATGCCATCGCCCTTTCGGAGATCATCGTCAACGCGAGCTATCGTCAGACCGAGCCGATGGATGACATCACGCCCTATGAGGTCGACATGGAAGGCACAACCTATCGTATCAGCTTGACGTGGAGCACCGATACCTGGAGTGCGACTGTCCGCGGTGATTCCGGCCTTGCCACGCTGACCACAAAGGATTCCTGCATGGTCGCGGCGATCATCGGCGCGAACGACGCGGGCGGCGTTCCGGCCCGCGACGACGCAAGCTGGTTCGGCGACCTGAGCGCGGACTTCTCCGCCGCTGCGGCGCAGATGGTCACAACGGGCGACATCAATGTCCGCTCCGCCCCGTCCACGTCCAGCACGATTCTCGTGACCATGCCGCAGGACAGCTCCGTGGCCGTCATCGGCATTTCGGACGAATGGTGCGAGATCTGGTACAACAACCAGCGCGCCTATATGTCCAGCCAGTATCTCAAGACGCCGACCACCGGCGCATAAGAAAATCAGAAACGCCCGCCGCGAGGGATCGCGGCGGGCGTTTTTATGCCGTACCATCGGTTATAGATGTAGGGGCGGACATTCTCGCCCGTCGACCTCTCCGGCTCGGCACAGCCGAGCCACCTCCCCTTACGAAGGGGAGGCAAGCCGCTGCGGTGGGAAGGGCTGGTTCGTTATTCCACCTCAAACGGCGGCTCCTCGAAGAACGTCCCGAGATTCAGATTCGCGACCTTTCCGTCCCGTACCATGATCCGCAGCTTCGTCCGTCCCTCGCCGACG
>USDP01000016.1 GCA_900553545.1 uncultured Eubacteriales bacterium
CGGTTTTTGGTTACTGTTCCGGATCAAATTTCTCAAAAATGCCGATCGAGCCGAACTTTTCACACGCAAGCAGATCCTCCTTGCTGCGGATCGTCCAGCTCACCTCCTGCACGCCCCAGACGCGCCGCGCGAGGTCCAGACAGAAATTGTCCCGGTCAGAGAACTGATAGGCGAGAAAATCCGGCCGCGTGTACCAGTTCAGCAGGACGTTCGTCATCAAAAACCGCTGATACCACGGCAATCCCGACGGCTCCTTCAAAAAGTTCATGCTCAGCTGCCCGCGGCAGATGCCGGGCCGCAGCTTCCGCACATCCGCAACCGCAAACGGGTCGAACGACTCGATGCAGAAATCGCCCGTATACGAATCCAGCCGCTTGCAGACCGCTTCGGCCAGCGCGCGGTGGTTTCCCTTCGCGGTCTTCAGCTCGATGATGAGCGGCTGCTTGCCCTCGAAGAGCGCGAGCACGTCGTCAAACAGCGGCACCTGCTCGTCCGTCCCCTCGAGGCGCAGCTTGCGCAGTCCCTCGAGGTCGAGATCTTCGATCTGCCCCTCGACGTTGGCGCAGCGCTTCAGGTCCGAGTCGTGGAACACGGCGAGCGTCCCGTCGCGCAGCAGATGCACGTCCAGCTCCGCACCCCATCCGTGCTCGATTGCCCGGCGGAACGCCGGCATCGAGTTTTCCGGGATCGTGGGCTTGTCGTGATAGCCGCGGTGCGCATAGCGCTGCGGCTTCAGCTTTGCCCAGGTTTCATTGCCCTTCCGGCAGCGCAGCAGAAGCAGCAGCACCAGATACAAAATGAGCAATACCGCGAAGATCCATACGATGACCATACCAACATCTCCTTCTTTGTGTCAGTCATCCAAGGCTTTTGTGACGGGGTTCCAATTATCGGGCGCATTCTCCGGATGCGCCATCCAGTCATGGAACAGGTGCTGTTCGCCCATCGTGCGGCAGCCCGCGGGCGGGATGTCGTAATACGGCGAATGGAGTCCCAGCTCCACGATGTTGTCGTCTTCATCCAGCTGGAGCGAGAGCGTGTCGGCAAAGCTGCCGTCGTAGACCTGCTCCGTCTTCTCCCATGAGTCGCCGGGCCGCAATCCGCGTGGGGTCGCGATATTGGGATCGGAGGTGTAGACGCCGGTGATCGCGCCGTCGTAATCGCCGGAAACTTCCGTCCCGTCCGTCATCGGCCGCAGCACATGGACGCGCAGCCCGCCGCGCATATATTCCACGACGTTGTATTCGCCGATCGAGCTTTGTCCAAGCATCCCGCTCTCCGCAAAGCCCTCGCGCTGCACCTCCGGCAGCTCGTCCCAGTTCTGCCAGACGGCAAAGCCGCCAAGGCCCGCCTCGTTCCGCTGCCCATTCAGGATCGCATAGCCCGCTTCTGGGTCATAGGTGCTGCCGCCGAACAGCCATGGGACGGACTGCTGTCCATCCCCGTCGGAAAACGTCAAAAAATCCAGCGGCAGATAGATCACGCTGTCCCGCCGAACCGGCACCCCCGCCGAGCAGCTTTCGACCGCGTCGCCGTTCTGCGTAAACACCCGTTCGCCGACCGTCAGCTCCAACTCTTGCGTGACCGGGTCGCAGGGCCGGAGGAAATATCCGCCGTCCGGCGCAAAATCAACGCCCCATTCCCACGTCTTTGTTGCCGAGAGCGTGATCGTGTCGCCGTCCTCTGCATAGTGCCAGCCGAGCGTCTCCGCCGCGAACCGCAGCGGCACATAAAATTCTTCGTACTTGAAGAACGGTGCGCCTTCCATCGTCATTTCCTTGCTGTTCACGCGGGCGACCGGGTCGCCGGCGAACAGCGTGATTCCGCCGCAAAACGCAGCGTCTCCATAGTCCGCCGCTTCCGGCGTTTCCGGAGCTTCCGGAGCTTCCGGTGTTACAGGATCTTCCGGCGTTTCGACTGCCTCCGGAGCTTCTGCATCCTGCGTTTCCGCCGGATGCGTATGCGCCGGTTCCGGCTCCTGCGCCGGGGCGGTGCGTTCCGCGCACCCGGTCAGGAGCAGCAACAGCAGAAAGACTGCGGCCAGAGATTTCATCAATCATCCATCTCCTCAAACGCTTTCAAACCGCGCTTGCCCTCGGCCTTCGCGTCGCCGTGGCGCACGAAGCACATCGTCACGCCCGAGAGCGCCACGAAAAATGCCGCATACGGGAACAGCACGCGATAGTCGATGTGCCGCATCAGCGTCCCGGCCACAACCGGCGTGACCACCTGCGCGGCCATCGACGCCGTGTAATAATAGCCCGTGAACTTGCCGATGTCGCTGTCGCGGCACATCTCGACGACCATCGGCAGCGAGTTGACATTGATAGCCGCCCACGCGAGGCCGACGAGCGCGAACACGACGAACATAATCACATTGATGCTCTGATACGCGGTCGTCAGCACGTAGCCGAGCGCGAAGCACACAGCCAGCAGAATGACGCCGCCGAGAATGGTCTTTTTCCGCCCGATCTTCGAGGCAATCTGCCCGACCGGGATGTAGGAGACGATGGCGCCCGCCGTTGCGATGAGCAGACACGTCGACGCGCCCCCAAGCCCCTGCCCCATGACCTCGCTGACGTAGGTCGTGAACCACGTCGTCACGCCGTTGTAGCCGATGAACCAGAGCGCGATGGAAGCCAGCAAAAAGCCGAGGCTCCGCTTGACCGGCGCGGGCAGGACCTCATGCCCGGCAGAGTCCTCGATCGCGAGGTTCCATTCCGGGTGCGCCGCCTCGAGCGCCTGATTTTCCGCCGTCAGCTTCGGCTCCTTGATCGTCAGGAACAAAATGCCGATGGAGACGAACATGATGGCCGACACGATCATAAACAGCGGCTGATAGTTCACGCGCCCGCCCGCGGCCTCGATGGCCTCGAGCCGCGACTGCGAGTAGAGCACCGACGTGATGGCCAGATACAAAATACCGCCCACCGCGCCCATCAGATTGATGATCGCGTTGCCCTTCGAGCGCAGCGGCTTCGGCGTCACGTCCGGCATCAGCGCCACCGCTGGCGACCGATACGTCCCCATCGCGACGAGAAGCAAACCCAGCACAATGACGAACGAGACGGTCTTCGCCGTGCTCGGCGCGGCGTAGTAGCTGTTTTCGATCAGCGGCAGCAGATTCATCAGGATCATCGCGCAGCCCGTGCCGAACAGGATGAACGGCATCCGCTTGCCGATCTTCGTGTTCGTCCGGTCAGAGAGCGACCCGAAGAACGGCAGCAAAAACAGCGCAAGGATGTTGTCCGCCGCCATGATGAGGCCCGAGATCGTCTCGTTCATGTGGAACGTCCGCGTCAGGATCAGCGGGACGATGTTGTCGTACATCTGCCAGAACGCGCAGATGGAGAGGAACGCCAGACCGACGAGGATGGTGCGCTTGTCGTTGAGCTTCATACCGCTTCTCCTTTTTCCAATTCCGTCAAAAATGCCCGGATGTTCTGAAATACATAGCTGGGGTGGACGTTGTATTTTTCGATGTCCGCCATCACGCCCTCGCCCGAGAGCAAAAATACTGCGTCGATCCCCGCGTTCACGCCGCAGGCGATGTCCGTATAGATGCGGTCGCCGAGGATGCACGTCTGCTCCGGCGCATATCCCGTGCGCCGCATCGCGGCAAGGGCCATATCCGGCTGCGGCTTGCCGAGGATCTTCGGCCGCCGGCCGGTCGCGGTGAACAGCATCTCAATGAAGCTGCCGCAGTCCGGCGCGCTGCCATACCACGTCGGGCAGACCATGTCCGGATGCGTCGCGATGTAATCCGCGCCGCGCCCGAGCAGGATGCAGCAGTCCTCCAATTTTTGATAGGTCAGCTCTGTGTCATAGCCGAGCAGCACGGTCGACACCCGGTCGTCCGCACTCGCCGCGACCGGCAGCCCCGCCGCGCGGAGCTGGCCCTTGAGCGACTCCGTTCCGCAGACATAGATGTTTCCTTCCGACGGATTTTGGCGGAAATAGTCCACCGCTGCGTCCGCCGACGTCAGAAAATCCTCTGGGAACGCCTCAATGCCGAGGCGCTTCATTTTTGCGATGTAGGCGTCCGTTCCGCGCGAGGAATTGTTCGTCAGAAACAAATATTTTCCGCCGATGCGCTTCACGTAGTTCAGAAAATCGATCGTCCCGTCAAATAGCTGCTCGCTCAGATAGATCGTCCCATCCATGTCGAGCAGAAATAACCGTTTGTCCTGTAATGCCAAATGATCACCTCAAATCTGCTTCCATTATAAACCGCCGCATCCCATTTGACAAGCGCTGCCGCAATGCGTACAATGTAAAAAATGCAATTCAAAAAGGAACTTCCAATATGCTCTTATCTCCCGCATTTCTCCCGCCCCTGCTCGGCTGGTATGAACGGAACAAACGCGACCTGCCCTGGCGGCGTGACCGCGAACCCTATCACGTCTGGCTCTCCGAGATCATGCTCCAGCAGACGCGCGTCGAGGCCGTGAAGGGCTACTATGCCCGTTTCCTCGCCGAGCTTCCGGACATTCCGTCCCTCGCCGCGTGCGACCCCGACCGGCTGCACAAGCTCTGGGAGGGCCTCGGCTACTATTCCCGCGTGCGCAACCTGCAAAAGGCCGCGCAGCAGATCGTCTCGGACTATGGCGGCGCGTTCCCGACGGACTATGACAAGATCCGCGCCATGCCCGGCATCGGCGACTATACCGCCGGAGCAATTTGCTCCATCTGCTTCGGACAGCCCACACCCGCCGTCGACGGCAATGTCCTCCGCGTCGTCTCCCGCCTGACCGCGGACGAGCGCCCCGTCACACAGCCCGCGGTCAAAAAGGACTATACCGCCGCCCTCGCGGAGATCTATCCCGCCGGGCAGTGTGCCGAGACGACGCAGGCCCTCATGGAGCTTGGCGCGACGATCTGCGCGCCGAACGGCGCGCCGCATTGCGACGTCTGCCCGGTCGCGGCTTTCTGTCAAAGCCGGGAAGGGGAGCGCTGGCGTACCATCCCGGTCAAGGACGCAAAAAAGCCCCGCCGCGCGGAGCAGAAAACGGTCTTTCTCCTGACCTGCGGCGACCGCACCGCCGTCCGCAAACGTCCCGCGGCGGGCCTGCTCGCGGACCTCTGGGAGCTGCCGAACGTCGACGGCTTTCTGGAGCCGCAGCCCGCGCTGGAGCTGCTTGAAACGTGGGGCCTCCGGCCCACAGAGCTGAAAAAGCAGCTCGAAAAGCAGCACATCTTCACGCACATCACGTGGCAGCTGCGGTGCTACTACGTTGAGGTCAGCACCCCGGACGGCAACCTCACGTGGGTCGACGCCGCCCGTTTCGACCGCGACATCTCCCTCCCCACGGCCTTCCGCCAGTTCTGGGAAACGCCATAGAAATACACTCTGCCCGCAACGCCGCCGCAGCGGAAAGCCCCCCTCTTCGTAGAGGGGGCCTTTGTATGCATTGCTTGCCCGATCATAAAAGGAACCCCCGTCCATCCGGACGGGGGCTTCTTTATTTCTGTTACTCTTCGTGCGCGGTGACGGCGATGTGCAGCTCGTCGAGCTGCTTCTGCGTGACCTCGCTGGGCGCGCCCATGAGGATGTCCTGCGCGTTTTTGTTCATCGGGAACGGGATGATCTCGCGGATTGAATCCTCGCCCGCCAGCAGCATGACCATGCGGTCGACGCCAGGGGCGATGCCGGCATGGGGAGGTGCGCCGTAGCAGAACGCGTTGTACATCGCCGGGAACTTGGACTTCACGTCGTCCTCGCCGAGGCGGACCAGCTCAAACGCCTTGATCATGATTTCGGGGTCGTGGTTCCGGACGGCGCCGGAGGACAGCTCCACACCATTGCAGACGAGGTCGTACTGATCGGCAGTGATGGTCAGCGGGTCGATCTCGCCGCGTTCGGCCTTCAGCAGCACGTCGAGGCCGCCGGCCGGCATCGAGAACGGGTTGTGGCAGAACTCAAGCTCGCCGCTCTCGTCGCCGATCTCGTACATCGGGAAGTCGACGATCCAGCAGAATTCGTAGCGTTCCTTGTCCATGTGGCCCGGCACATTTGCGCCGAACGTCTTGATCATGACGCCGATGGCCTTAGTGGCCTGTTCGCCTGCGGCGAGCACGACCAGCATGTTCGGCTTCAGCTCGAACTTCTGTGCAATGGCTTCTTTATTGATGAACTTGGCGACGCCGCCGGCGATCTCGCCCTGTTCGTCGACCTTGAACCAGTAGCCCTTCTGGCCGGACTGCACCTCGCAGTCGGTCAGCAGCTTTTCAATCTGCTTGCGCGTCAGCGTGCAGTCCGTGATGGGAACCGCCTTGACGGTCTGGCCCGCGAACGGCGCAAATTCGCTCTCGGCGAACAGCTCCGTCACGTTCACGGCGGTCAGGTCGATGCGGAGGTCGGGCTTGTCGGAGCCGTAGGTCTCCAGCGCATCGAGATACTTGATGCGGCGGAAGGGAGGCTGCGAGGCGATGTTGTACGTGCCGTATTTCGCGAAGATCGGCGGGAGCACGTCCTCAATGACGGCGAACACGTCGTCCTGCGTGGCAAACGACATCTCCATATCGAGCTGATAGAACTCGCCGGGGCTGCGGTCGCCGCGGGCGTCCTCATCGCGGAAGCACGGCGCGATCTGGAAATAGCGGTCAAAACCAGAGGTCATCAGCAGCTGCTTGAACTGCTGCGGGGCCTGCGGCAGGGCATAGAACTTGCCGGGGTGCTTTCTCGCGGGGACGAGATAGTCGCGCGCGCCCTCGGGGCTGGAGGCCGTCAGGATCGGCGTCGTAATCTCGAGGAAGTCGTGCTCCATCATCGCCTTGCGCAGTGCCGCGACGACGTTGCAGCGCAGGATGATGTTGTTCTTGACCGCCGGGTTGCGGAGGTCGAGATAGCGGTATTTCAGGCGCTGCGTCTCGTCGGCGTCGCGGCTGCGGTTGATCTCAAACGGCAGCTCGTTGTAGCGGCACTTGCCGAGGACGGTGATCTGCTCCGGCACGACCTCGACGTCGCCGGTCGCCTGCTTGGGGTTTTTGCTGTCGCGCTCACGCACAGTGCCGGTGACCTGGATCGTGGACTCCTTGTTGAGCGACTTGATGATGTTCATCATCTGCTCGGTCTCGACGACGATCTGCGTCGTACCGTAGAAGTCGCGCAGGACGACGAAGGCGAAGTTCTGCCCGACGACGCGGACATTCTCCATCCAGCCGCAAAGCGTGACCTTTTCGCCCGCGTTCTCTAACCGGAGCTGCCCGCAGGTGTGGGTTCTGGACTGCATCATAGTGGTTTCCTCTTTTCTATATGGTGTGTTGTTATTTCAAAATTGTACCCTTCAAATTATCGGCCATGTCGTCGAGGATCATGTCGGCGGCGGCCTCGGCGCTGACGGTCAGCTGCTCGCCCTTGCGCAGATCCTTGAGCGAGACGGCGTTCTGCGCGATCTCGTCCTCGCCGAGGAAGATGGCATAGGGGATGCCGAGCTTGTCGGCGTACTGGATCTTCTGCTTGAATTTCTTGTTCTCGGTGTAGAGCTGGGTGCGGATGCCCTGGGTCCGCAGCTCGGTGGCGAGGGTGATGGCCGCCTCCAGATCCTCGGTCATTGGGAAGATCATCACGTCCGCAGGCGAGACGCGCCGCGCGTCGTTCAGCATATTCTGCTCGTTCAGCACGTAGAACAGGCGCGTCAGGCCGATGGAAATGCCGACGCCCGGCAGCTGCTTTTCGGTGTAATACTCGGCGAGGTTGTCATACCGTCCGCCGGAGCAGACCGAGCCGATCTCCGGATGGTCGATCAGCGTCGTCTCGTAGACCGTGCCGGTGTAGTAGTCGAGTCCGCGCGCGATCGTGAGATCGACGGCGAAGTTTGCCTCCGGCACGCCAAAGGCCGCGAGATACCGCGTCACGGCCCGCAGCTCATCGAGGCCGAGGTCGAACGTGTCGTTCTGGCCGCGATAGCCCTCGAGCGCCGCGAGCACCTCGGCGTTTTTGCCGCTGATGGAGATGAATTTCAGGATCTCCGCCGCCTGCGCTTCGGTCAGGCCGCAGTCATCGATCAGGCAGGCCGTGACCTTCTCCGGGCCGATCTTGTCGAGCTTGTCCACGGTGCGCATGATGTCGCCGGCCTGCTCGGTCAGGCCCTGCATGGCGTAGAAGCCGTTTAAGATCTTGCGGTTGTTCACGCGGATCTGGAACCGCTTGAGGCCCAGTGTGGTGAACGTCTTATAGATGATGGACGGAATCTCGGCCTCGTTGACGATGGAGAGCTTGCCGTCGCCGATGATGTCGATGTCCGCCTGATAGAATTCGCGGAAGCGGCCGCGCTGCGCGCGCTCGCCGCGGTAGACCTTGCCGATCTGATAGCGGCGGAACGGGAACGCGAGGTCGTTGTAGTGCAGGGCGACGTATTTTGCCAGCGGCACGGTCAGGTCGAAGCGGAGCGCGAGATCGGCGTCGCCCTTGGTAAAGCGGTAGATCTGCTTTTCCGTCTCGCCGCCGCCCTTTGCCAGCAGGACGTCGGCGGCCTCAATGGCCGGGGTGTCGAGCGGCGTGAAGCCGTAGAGCGAATAGGTCGTGCGGAGCACGTCCATGATGGACTCCATCTGCTGCTGCGGCGCGGGCAGCAGCTCCATGAAGCCGGAGAGCGTGTGGGGTTTGATTCGTTCCATTTCCAAAGTTCCTCTCTATGATCATATCGTGTAATTACTATTGTAGGGCCGATGCGGGCGACCAATGGCCGCCCCTACGTTTACAGACGGAAGCACGATAGAATACGTAGGGGCGGGCATTGCCCGCCCGCCAAGTGCAGCGGGAAAGGCGTTTTTATAAAAAGATGCTCTCATCCCGGATGTTTGGGACGAGAGCATAACACTCCGTGGTGCCACCCAAATTCAGAAGGCGAAGCCTTCCCTCTTTCGGATATGGGATTGTCCGCTCGGCGGATGTCCTTCCCGGGTCTGCTCTGAGCGCCCTTCCAGCCATGGGGCGCCTCTCTGGCAAAGCGTTGAACCGGTACTGCTTCCGCGTCTGCACGGGAATTATCGCAGGATCTTCTTGTTTTTCATCATCATGCGCCAGTCAAGGTCGCCGCGCTGCAAGCCGAGGATCAGCATTTCTGCCGAGGCCAGATTCGTCGCCAGCGGGACGTTGTACGTGTCGCAGAGGTGGATGGTATGCACCATGCGCTGATCCTCCCAGGGGTCGGTATCGTTCGGGTCGTTGAAGAGGATGACCATGTCGACCTCGTTATAGGCAATGCGCGCGTCGATCTGCTGATGGCCGCCCTGGTTTTTCGACAGGAACAGACTCACGGGCAGACCCGTCGCCTCCGCGACCAGACGGCCTGTCGTCGCCGTAGCGGAGATGGAATGCTTGGAGAGGATGCTTTTATATGCGGTACAGAATTGAACCATCAGCTCTTTTTTCTTGTCATGCGCCATCAGGGTGATATTCATGCTGCTTTGCTCTCCTTTGCTTCAATATTTTATGTATAAATCTATTTTTTCAGTTTCATCAAAGGCACGCGCCGGCCCTCCAGCCGGTTGGCCAGATTGTGGCAGGCTTTGGCCGCGCCCTGCTCGGTAAAATCGATGAGCAGACGGCCGGACGCCGCCGCCAGCACGACGGACGCATCCTCCGGCACGAGGCCCAGCAGCGGCAGCCCCACCAGATCCATCACATCGTCGACCGTGGACTGCATCTTTGTGAACAGCTTCGGACTCACGCGATTGACTGCCATGCGCACCGGGATCTCGCGCCTGGCCAGCAGCAGCTCCGTTGCGCGGGCAGCGTCCCGCTGGGACGCAGGATCGGCCAGTGTGACGACGATGGCCTCGTCGGCAAACGCGGTCGCCAGCTGGAACCCGCGCCCAAGGCCCGCCGGGGCATCGAGCAGAATCCAGTCGAACTTGCCCTTCGCCTGCCGCAGCATCGCGCCGAAGGGCCGCAGGCCAATCGATTCGATCTGTTCGCGCACAGGCGCGGTGAGCAGCGAGAGGCGGGACTGCGACGGGTGCGGCGTGGCCTGTTCGATTGGCGTTTCGCCGCGCATCACCGCCGTGAACGGCAGCGCCGCTTCGTCGGCCATGCCGAGGGCAATGTCCAGATTGCGCAGCCCGACATCGAGGTCAATCGCCAGGACGCGGAAGCCGTCCCGCGCCAGACAGGCGGCGATCCCCGCACAGAGGGACGTCTTTCCCGTGCCGCCCTTTCCGGAGATCAACGATACGATCTGAGCCAACGCGCGTCCCCCCCGCAGTGATGTACTTTTACATTATATACGAATCGCGTGGCAAATTCAATGGGAATTTGGCCTCAAATTTGTGAATTTCACGAAAAAACTGTCCGCTGCCGGAAATTAGCCGCCCCGGTTCTATCCGCCGCGCCGCGCGCATACATTCTTTGCAAGGGGGAACGGCTATGAACGAACGAAAGCTGCGCCGGTTCTGCACGGCGATGATCTTATTTGCAATGCTCACGCGGCTGCTCGGCGGCGTGGGCGCGGGGAGATTTGCGTTTTCTGAAGATTCCGCCGAGGCGGAGACGCGCGTCTGGCCCGTGCGGCTGCTGGCCGCCAAACCGGCGGACGAGCCTTCAGACGAAATTGCGGAGCTGCCTGTTGAAAATTCGGCCCCGCCGGAGCGGCAGATCGCGGCGGAGGTCACGAAGCTGCCGGAAGCCTTTTCCGCCGCCGAGGCGGACGCCATCACGATTGCCGGGGCGTGCAGCTATGCGGTGGACAAGGCCGCGCTGCTCACGCGCCCCTCCGCGCTGACCGCCAAGGCCGACGGGCCGAGGGTGCTCATCGTCCATACGCACACATCCGAGGCGTACACGCCGGAGCCGGGATGGGAATATGAAAGCTCCGACCCGCTCCGCACCGGGGATGCGGAGCATTCCGTCGTCCGCCTCGGCACGCGCGTCGCTGAACTGCTGAACGCGCACGGCATCGAAACGCTCCACGACACGGCGCTCAACGACTATCCCAGCTATAACGGTGCCTACGAGCGGATGCGGCAGACCATCGAGGGCTATCTGGCGCAGTATCCATCCATCGAAATGGTGCTCGACCTCCACCGCGACGCGGCGAATGATCCGGCAGGAATGCCCGTGGCCTTTACGGCGGAGGTGGACGGCGCGCGCTGCGCGCAGCTGATGCTCGTCGTCGGCACGGACGAGGGCGGTCTGACCCATCCGGACTGGAAGGAGAATCTGGCCAACGCGCTGAAGCTCCAGGCGCTGCTGAACCGCATCGCGCCGGGACTCTGCCGCGACATCGATCTGCGCACCGAGCGCTTCAACCAGCACGAGACGCCCGGCTCGCTGCTCGTTGAATTTGGCTGCACCGGTAATACCCTTGCCGAAGCGCTCCGCAGCGCGGACTATCTCGCGCAGGCGCTCTGTGAATTCTGGGATATGATCGAGTTTTCTGAAGATTTTTAGAGCTATGAAAATTTTTTGAAAAAAGGGCTTTACAAATCGCGATCCGTGTGCTATTCTAATAATGCAAATGATAATTATTATTGTTTTGGAGAAAGCCTATGGCAACAGCAAAAAAATTCAGCCGGAAGCGCGAAGCGATCCTGACCTGTCTGCACGGCACGACCTGCCATCCCACAGCCGAGTGGGTCTATCAGCAGCTCAAGCCGCAGTTCCCGGATCTCAGCCTCGGCACGGTCTATCGCAATCTCGCGGCCTTCAAGGCCGAGGGCGTGATCGATTCGGTCGGCGTGGTGAACGGGCTGGAGCGCTACGACGGCAACACCATCCCGCACGCGCACATCGTCTGTGAGAGCTGCGGCGCGGTGCTCGACGCGGAGACGATCGAGCTGCCGGACGAGCTGCTCGCCCATGTCCAGCAGGACACCGGCTGCGCCATCCGCCGCTATCAGATCAGCTTCACCGGCGTCTGCCCAAATTGTTTGCAAAAGCACTAACTATAAAAATACAAGAGAAAAAATCAAAATTATGGAGGAAATCATCATGAAGAAGTTTGTTTGCAAGGTCTGCGGTTACATCTACGAAGGCGAAGCGGCTCCGGCCGAATGCCCGGTCTGTCATGCCAAGAGCAACATGTTCGAAGAGGTCAAGGGTGAGCTGAAGCTGGCCGCCGAGCATGAATACGGCGTCTACGGCAAGACTGTCAAGAACAACCCCGACATCTCCGACGCGGACAAGGCCTATATCTTCGAGCAGCTGAAGGCCAACTTCAACGGCGAGTGCAGCGAAGTCGGCATGTATCTCTGCATGGCGCGCATCGCTCATCGCGAGGGCTATCCGGAGATCGGCCTGTACTGGGAGAAGGCCGCTTATGAAGAAGCGGAGCACGCCGCGAAGTTCGCCGAGATGCTCGGCGAGGACCTCGAGCCGAACATGAAGGCCACCACGAAGGACAACCTCAAGTGGCGCGTGGACTGCGAATTCGGCGCGACCGCCGGCAAGTTTGAGCTGGCCTCCTGCGCGAAGAAGAACGGACTCGATGCCATCCACGACACCGTCCATGAGATGGCGAAGGACGAGGCCCGTCACGGCCGCGCGCTCAAGGGTTTGCTGGAGCGCTACTTCAAGTAAGATGGAATACACGGAAAACACCGTGATCTGCAACTGCAAGCATGTGACCTTGGCGGACATTGACGACGCTCTACAGAGGAACGCGCGCTTCTCCGATGTGGAGAAGGAGTTCGCCGAGGTGCAGAGGCTGACCAGCTGCTCGACCGGCTGCGGCGGCTGCCACGATAAAATCATGGCCGTCATTTCCGAGCGGCTCAGCGGCTGAGAATAAAGGAGAATTTGAACATGAAATACGTCTGCGATATCTGCGGCTATGTCTATGACCCCGAGCTCGGCGATCCCGACAACGGCGTAGCCCCCGGCACGCCTTGGGAAGAAGTCCCCGAAGACTGGGTCTGCCCGCTCTGCGGCGTCGGCAAAGACCAGTTCAGCCCGGAAGAATAAGGAAACCGGCGCGGAGAAGGAACCTTCCTTCTCCGCGCTTTGCCGCTATCCGCATACTGCTCGAACCAAAATTGTTGTGCAACCTGCCCATTTGCATGGTGCAGCAAATGTGTGGTAAACTATACGACACAACTAATAGAAAGGAATCTTTCTTATGAACGAATACGAAGTTTTGATTGAAACGATCAACCCCTGCGGCGGCGAGGCGCACAGCAAGAAGGAATTCAAGGACATTGTCGCCGAAAGTCCGGAAGCCTATGTCCGGGCGGAGGGCCGCTGGCCGATCCTGGACTCCGGCAAAAACGCATCCGGCGACGTTGTGATCACGACCGGCGACGGCAAGGGTAACATGGTTCGCTATACGTTTACGGAATAAGCGCAAACCGTGGGAGAAGCAAAGGCTTCTCCCACGGTTTCTGTTTTTGCAAAGACGCCGCCGGGCACGCCTTTTCTATTGCAATTCCGGACGAAAGGCCGTATAATGATATAGTTCTGAAGAATTTTTGCACAGGGTGTCCCTGAAACAGAAAGTGGGTGCGGGTGTGGCGCGGATCATTGCGTTTGTAAACCAAAAAGGCGGCGTGGGCAAGACGACGTCCGCCGTCAATCTGACCGCCGCGCTGCATGCCGCGGGGCGGCGCGTGCTGCTGTGCGACTTTGACCCGCAGGCCAACGCAACGAGCGGACTCGGCGTGGACAAGGGTTCCGTGCGGATCAGCACGTATGATCTCGCCGTGAACGAGCAGGAGGCGAAGGACGCCGTCGTACATACAAAATTCGGCGATCTGCTGCCGTCCAACCCGGCGCTCTCCGGCGCGGGCGTGGAGCTGGTCGGGATCGATGACCGGGAGCATGTGCTCAAACGTGCGCTCGATCCGCTGCGGCCGGAATATGACTACATTTTCATCGACTGCCCGCCGTCACTTGAGCTTTTGACGCTGAACGCGCTGTGCGCGGCGGATCAGATTTTAATTCCGGTGCAGTGCGAATACTATGCATTGGAAGGGCTTTCCGACTTGATGACGACGCTGCGCGCCGTGAAGCGGCGGCTGAATCCGGGGCTTTCGGTGTTCGGCGTACTGCTGACGATGTTCGACGGGCGGACGAATTTCTCGGCACAGGTGGCCGAGGAGGTACGGCGGCATTTTCCGGGCAAGGTCTTTGCGGCGGCGATCCCGCGCAACGTGCGCCTTGCCGAGGCGCCGAGCCACGGGCTGCCCGTGATGGCCTACGACCGGTTCAGCCGCGGGGCCGCGGCCTATGAACAGGTGGCACAGGAGATCATTGCGAAAGAATAAGGGCAAACGCGGGAAAGGAGCACACGATATGGCAAAGCAAAAGGGTCTGGGCAAGGGCCTCGGCGCGCTGCTGGGTGAGGAATCTCTGCGCGCGGATACCCCGGCGGAGGGTGCGGTCAGCACGCTGCCGCTGCAAAAAATTGAGCCAAATCCCTTACAGCCCAGAAAAACATTTGCCGAGGAGGAACTGGACGCGCTGGCCGAGTCCATCCGCATCCACGGCATCATCCAGCCATTGACCGTTCGGTTGCTGCCGAATGGGTATTATCAGATCATCGCCGGCGAGCGGCGGTGGCGTGCGGCAAGGCTGGCCGGGCTTTCGCAGGTGCCGGTGGTGGTCATCGAGGCGGACGACCGCAAGGCGATGGAGCTGGCGCTGATTGAAAATTTACAGCGCGCCGATCTCAACCCGATTGAAGAAGCGGAGGGCTATCAGCAGCTCATCAGCCAATACGGCATGACACAGGAGCAGGCGGCAGAGCGCGTGGGAAAATCGCGCCCGGCCGTTGCAAATGCATTGCGGCTGCTGAGTCTCGGGCCGGAGATTTTGAAGCTGGTCGAGGCGGGAACCATCTCTGCCGGGCATGCGCGGGCGCTGCTCGTACTGAAGACGGATGGGGAACGGATGGCCGTGGCGCAGAAGGTGCAGAACCTGTCGCTAAGCGTGCGGCAGACGGAGGCCCTCTGCAAGAAGATGGCGAAACCGCCGAAGGAGGCGCCGAAAGAGGCGCCCGTCGCGGTGGACTATGTGGCAGAATGTGAAAAAGAGCTGAAGCGCACGCTTGGGCGCGGCGTCCGCATTGTGGACGGCAAACGCAAGGGGCACATTGAGCTGGAATATTACGGACAGGACGATTTACAGCGGCTCTACGAGGTTTTGCAGGGCCTGTCCGGAAGGGAGTAACATCATGGAAGAGAACAAGGACGTGCAGCAGACCGAACAGCAGGAAAAGCAGCCCGCGCCGCTGAGCGAAGCGCGGAAGACGGCGCTGCTGCGGTATATGGCGGTGCTGTTCGCGGTGGCGTTTCTGCTGGTTTTGCTGTCGCTGATTTTGCAGGCACATTCCTCCAAGGCGACGATCTCGGAGCTGACACAGACGAGCAGCAGCGCGCTGAGCAATGTAGAGCAGCTTCAGGCGCAGAACCGCGACTTGCAGGATGAGAAGCAGACGCTGACACAGGAGAAGAGCGAGCTGGAGGCGCAGGTCGAAGATCTGCAGAAGCAGCTCGACGAGACGAAGCAGGCCGACGAAAAAGAGGAGAGCGCGGAAAAGCTGAAGCTCGAGCTGGAGCTGGCGCACACGAAGGAAGCCTATGAGGCGCTGCTCGTGGCGAAAAACTGCGAAATGCACGAGGGCAACGTGACCTTCTCCAAGGCGATGGACACGCTGGCCGATCTGGAACAGTATCTTGGCACGGAGGCCCGTGCGGAATATGAAAAACTTCTGGCGGAATAAGAAGAGGAAGAAACTATGATCGACATTAAATTTTTGCGGGAAAACCCCGAGATCGTCAAGGAAAACATCCGGAAAAAGTTTCAGGATGAAAAGCTGCCGCTCGTGGACGAGGCCATCCGGCTCGACGCCGAGAAGCGCAAGGCCCAGATGGAGTCTGAGCAGCTGAAAGCCGCGCGCAACAAGCTGTCCAAGGCCAACGGGCCGCTGTTCGGGCAGCTGAAAAAGTGCGAGGATGAAGCGAAGAAGGCCGAGATTCAGGCGCAGATCGACGCGAACAACGCCGCCGTCAAGGCTGACGACGAGCGCCGCGCACAGCTGGAGGCCGCGCAGACCGAGGCCGCGGCCAAATTGCAGGAGATCATGTATGTGATCCCGAATATCATCGACCCGAGCGTGCCCATCGGCCCGGACGACAGCTGCAACGTCGAGGTTGAGCGGTTCGGCGAACCGGTCGTGCCCGATTTTGAGGTGCCGCACCACGTCGACATCATGGCGACGTTTGACGGCATTGACAAGGACGCCGCGGGCCGCGTGGCCGGCATGGGTTTCTACTATCTGCTGGGCGACATCGCGCGGCTGCACGAGGCTGTGCTGGCCTATGCACGCGATTTTATGATCGACGAAAAAGGATTCACCTACGTCATTCCGCCGTTCATGATGCACGGCAACGTGGTCAAGGGCGTGATGAGCTTCCCGGAGATGGAAGCGATGATGTACAAAATCGAGGGCGAGGACCTGTACCTGATCGGCACGTCGGAGCACACGATGATTGGCCGCTTTATCGACCAGATCCTGCCGGAGGCGCAGCTGCCGCTGACGCTGACGAGCTATTCGCCGTGCTTCCGCAAGGAAGTCGGCAGCCACGGTCTCGAAGAACGCGGCGTATACCGCATCCACCAGTTTGAAAAGCAGGAGATGATCGTCGTCTGCAAGCCCGAAGAATCGATGATCTGGTATGACAAGCTGTGGCGCAACTCGGTCGAGCTGTTCCGCAACATGGAGATCCCTGTGCGGCAGCTCGAGTGCTGCTCCGGCGATCTGGCCGATCTGAAGGTCAAGAGCTGCGACATCGAGG
>USDP01000017.1 GCA_900553545.1 uncultured Eubacteriales bacterium
AGTTAAGAATACCCGAAAAACCCCGTAAAATCAAGGGATTCCGGACAGGGAGCTACCGAGTAGCGACCACGATTTCGAGTCAGGGCCGTTATAACCACTTCGATACCACTCCGTATGAACTTGCCCAGCTATTATAGCAGGCGGGGCAAGGAAAATCAAGCCTTTTTCAGCTCTTTTTCACGAACTGCTCGCCGCACTTCGGGCAGCGGATATTGATTTTCCCGCGCCCACGCGGCACGCGCACGGTCTGGCGGCACTTTGGACAATGATAATAGCGGTGGTCACGGTCCTTCAGCTGTGTCAGCACACGCTGGAACGCCGCATTTTCGCGCCGCCGCGCCTCGATATTCCGCGAATACATCCGGAACAGCGACCAGATCAGCGGCACATAGGCCACCGTGCCCAGCACCGCCAGAATGGTGCTGCCCGCGCGCCCGCCGATCAGGCCGAGCACAATCAGCACGATTGCCAGCCCCAGCAGCCACTGATTCAGTTTATCCGTTCCATAGCGCCCGGCCATAAACCGCCGGAGCGCATCTCCGATCTTGCGAAACATACACTCACCCTGTTTTCTGTTTTTTCTATTTTCTTTATTATTATAAGAGGTATTTCCCGAAAAACAAGAAAACGGGCCGATTGTTCAAAAAAAGTTTATATCTCCCCGCGCACAAGCGTCAGCACCGGCAGCTCCGGTGCATTGCAGACGCGGATCGGCAATCTTCGGCTGGGGCCGAGACCGCGGCTGACGTAGAGCTGCGTTCCGTCCTGCACATAAAGTCCGGCGTCGTCGCCGGGGAAGAACTCGTAATGCGTGCCGAACACGCCGCCGAATCCCGGCAGTCGGACAATGCCGCCGTGCGCGTGACCTGCAAGGACGACCGGCACATCCAATCCGGCCCAGAGCGGCAGCTGGTCGTTGCGGTGGCAGAGTGCAAGGATGAAAACGTCCTCACCGCAGGCAGCGCGGATCTCACGGACCAGCTCCGGCGCGGTCTTCTGGTCGGCGGGGCCGTTCGGGTCATCGACGCCCGCAATCACGAGCCGCTGCCCGTCCCGTTCCAGTACGCGGTAATCGTTCTCCAGACGGATGACGCCATAGCCGTCCAGCAGATCGCAGAGCGCCTGCCGCACGGCGCGGGAGATGACCCACTCGTGATTGCCCGTGACGTAATAGACGGGCGCCAGCGCCGTCAGGCCCGCGAGCAGGGGCCGCAGCGACGGGAGGGCCGTGTCCTCGTCGGCCAGGTCGCCGGTGATCGCGATGAAATCGGGCTTCGCCGTGCGGACGGCGTCCAGCAGCGCCGCGTGCTCCTTGCCAAAGACGCGGCCATGCAGATCGGAGATCTGCACAATGCGCAGGCCAGAAAATGCCTCCGGCAGGGTTGCGCAGCGGAGCGTGCGGAACGTGGTCTGCACGGTGCAGTTGTCCAGATAGCAGAAGCCCGCCGCAGCCAGCATGACCGGCAGCAGCCAGAGTCTCGTCCGTTTTTTCACCATGGTGTTCCCTCCCCAGTCGTTGTTTTGTCAGTGTAGCATAAACGCAGCGAAAAAGAAAGCGGAATCCATCGCAGAAATGTGGGCAGGCAATGCCCGTCCGCAAAGGCCCCCTCTTTATAGAGGGAGCCTTTCCGCCGCGGCGGAAACGGAAAAGGAACCTCCGGTTTTCCGGAGGTTCCTGTTTAGGCTTTTTTGCGCTTCCACGGCTGGAAGGAGACCAGCCACGCGACGGCGCTATACGGGATGGCGACAAACATGTCGAGGATCGAATGCTGCTTGACGAAGACCGTCGAGATGCAGATGAGCACGCCCAGCGGGATCATGACCCACTGCAAATGCCGCCTGCGCAGCCCCGGCGACTCACAGCAGGCCGCGACGAGGCCCACGCAGCCGATGACGTGCATGCTCGGGCAGACGTTGGTATTCGTGTCGGCGGCATAGATGCGGCTGACCATCCAGGTAAAGACGTTGTGCCGCGGGAACTCGGCGGGGCGGAGATCCTGCCCGTTCGGGAAGACCCAGCAGACAACGATCGTCGAGACGAGGCCCGCAAGGATGAACCACATATACTTCCGAAACGTCTCCACATCATAGAATGCCAGATAGACCGTCATCAGGAACAGCAGCGGATGCCACATGCAATAGGGCACGATGAAGTATTCGCAGAACGGAATTTTATCATCCAGCGGCAGATACGAGACCCAATAATCCGTTGTGACGGCATGCTCTACAACAACATAAAGGATCAGATAGAGGATCCAGAATGAGAGCATCCAGAGATGCCGGTAATCAGATACCGTCCCCAGTTTCGGGAGCGTCAGTTTTTTCTTCATGGTCTGCGGTGTCATCCTCTCTGATGGTGGGAATGAATTGGCGGACAAACGTGCCCTGGCCGCGTTTTTTCAGGTAGAAATAGCCGATGACGCTGAACGTGACAGCGCCGACAAAGCTGACAAACAGATCTTCCATCGTGTCGTAGAGGCCAATGTCGAGATAGCCGCCAAGTCCCAGGTCGACGCCGTTGATCGATGCGGACTCGATGTTCGAGATGACGATGGGGATATTGCGGTTCGTCTCGTCGAGCATGACGCTCGAGATCGTATGCACGACGGTGTCCTTCTGCATATCGAGCAGGAAGATGCGGTCAGCGGCGAACTCGACAAATTCCCACAGCACGCCGACGGTCATCGCAAAGCAGAAGGCCGCGATGGCCACATAGAGCGGTGAGAGCTGGAACTTGATCTTTGCATCACGGTTTAACAGGTCGACAAGGGAAAAGCCGACCGCCGCGGCGAGGAAGCCGCTGGTGGTGTGGAGCATGGTGTCCCAGTGGGGGTATTCTACGAAATAGCATTGCAGCTCACCGAGAATCTCTGCCGCAAAGATAAAGAGCAGAATGATGATTTCCAGCGTGTCCGGCAGCTCGAAGCGGAACTTTTTCTGTAAAAAAACCGGGAGCAGGAACAGCACCAGCACCAGCAGGCAAATGAACACACTTTCATATTCCTGCCGCAAAATAGCAGAAACCATCGTCACGAGGACGATCAAACGCAGGATAAGATATACTGCCGTTACGCGGGGGCGGCGCTTGGCTTCCAGCTTCAGTCCCTGCCAGGCCGCATGCGGGCCGCTGCCTTTTTTCACGCAATCCACTCCTTACAATCGTATAGGAAATAGTATCGCATTTTTAGGAAAATTTCAATCTCAAATTTTTGAATTTATTGTGAATCCGCGTTTTTCTTCCGGCGGAAGAAAACGCCCTCCACCCGCTTGTAGAGCAGGAACGTCAGCACCGAGACGGCCGCACCCTTGATGAGATTGAACGGCACGATGCAGAAGAGGACGAGCGTCTTGAGATCGGTGACGGAGGGGAAGATGGCCGTGCCGGCGGCGATGATGCTCTCGAGCGGCATGTGGAACAGTTTCACAAACTGCGGAATCAGATACCACGCATTGAACAGGCTGCCGAACACCGTCATCACGAACGTGCCGAGCGTGAGCGACCAGACTGCACCCTTCTTGCTGAGCGTCGCCTGATAGCAAATCGACGCGGGCAGCACGAACGAGCAGCCGACAAGGAAGTTCGCGAGGTCGCCGACGAAGGCCGTCGATGTGCCCTTGATGAGCAGCTTGAGCAAAATTTTCAGAAACTCGCAGACCACGCCGCTGACCGGGCCGAGATAGAATGTGCAGATCATGACCGGCAGCTCGCTGAGGTCGAGCTTATAGAACGACGGCGCGATAGGCAGCGCGAAATCGAAGATGTGCAGGACGGCGGCAATGGCGGAGAACATGGCGATACAGGTGATGGTGCGCGTGGTGTTCAGGCGGTGGCGCTTCTTCATCACAAGGCGCTCAGCAAGTTCGGCCGCCAGAATGAGCGCCGCCGTCACCACAAGGCAGACGAGCACAAAGGAGAGGTTTTCTTTCAGGCTTGCGAAAAAGTTTGTCATAATGTCCTTCTTTCCCTTCAGGGGAAATAAAAAGACCTGAAGTTTCCACTTCAGGCATTGGGAGTTGGTGGCGATCCCGCTGGGGATGCCGTCATCTTCTTCCATCCAGACTATACTGTCGGTACCGGAATCACACCGGTTCAGCTTGCGCTCGCGGACTTTACCGCCGGTCGGGAATTACGCCCTGCCCTGAAGATTCATATTGATTACGGAATATATGATACATGTTTTCATATAGCTTGTCAAGCCTTTTGCAATCTGTTATACTATATTATCATTCTGTACTGAGGAGCTGATCGGATGGTCTGCGCGTTCACCGGCCACAGGCCGGAACATCTGCCATGGAGGACCGATGAGACCGATGCGCGCTGTGCGGCGCTGAAAGCGGTATTGCAGCGGGAAGTGAGCGCATTGTATCAGCGGGGTTTCAGCGCGTTTCTTTGCGGGATGGCGCGCGGGTGCGATCTCTATTTTGCAGAGGCGGTTTTGGCCCTGCGGGACGCTGGCGAACTGCCGGATGCGAATCTGACTGCGATGCTCCCCTGCCCCAGTCAGGCCGCGCGCTGGGACGCAAAAACGCTGGATCGTTACCGGCAAATTCTCGCGCGGTGCGATGAGGTTCGGGTGCTGGAGGCGGAATACTCGCCCGGCTGCATGCTGCGGCGCAACCGGGCGATGGTGGATGCGGCGGATGTGCTGCTGACGGTGTTCGACGGCAGCGAGGGCGGCACCGCGGCGACCATCCGCTACGCCAAAAGGCGCGGCACAGAGATCGTGCCGGTGTGGCTCTGAAGTTTCACTTTGGTGAGAACGGGCGGACAGAGTCGTCCGCCCCTGCAAATGCGACCGCAGCGATCAGGAGGGCATTGTGAACGAGTGCATGACGCCGTTCTGCGCGGCAGAGCAGACGTCGCCCCCGGCGACCTCGTTTTTGTAGACGAGCACGGTCGCGTAATATGGGCCGCCGTCGGCCGCAGGATAGTTCGTGACCGTGTAGACATAGCGGCGGAGCGTCTTGCCGCTGTACTGCGTGAGGTCGTAGCCCTGCGAGATCTGAAGCTCGTTATACCGCTGGAAGACCTCGTTCGGCTCGGTTGGGACGCGGACTTCCTGCGTCTGCACCGGCTCCTCCGCGACCTCCCAGCCAAAGCTCGCGAGGAAGGCGACGCGGCCCTCGTTGGTCTTCACATCGACGGCCACGGGTTCCTGCGCCGTGTCCGGCGTCTCACTGGAATTGCCGCTGCCGTGCAGGCAGAGGCAGAGCACGACCACCACGGCCACCAGCAGCGCGGCGATCAGCAATAGCTTTTGTTTGGAGAGCTTGGCGGTTACCATCACCATGACTAATTCCTCCGATCGGGTTCAGGATGGTACAACCTATTCCTGAAAATCGGAATTATGACAGAAGAAAGGGGCTGTGTGCAATGCAGCGGCTCGACAAGATCCTCTCGGAGGCGGGCGTCGCCTCCCGCAAGGAGCTGAAAAGCCTCATCCGCGCGGGGCGCGTGACCGTGGACGGCGCAGTCGTCCGCGATGAGGCGAAAAAATTTGACGAGGCGGCGTGTACCATTGCGGTGGACGGCGCGGCGGTCGAAAAATACCGGAAGGTCCTGCTGATGCTGCACAAGCCGGCGGGCTACGTGACCTCGACGGACGATCCGCGCGACCGGACGGTGATGGAGCTGATCCCGGAGCGCTACCGGAAGTTCGGCGTGACGCCGGTGGGGCGGCTTGACAAGGAGACGGAGGGCCTGCTGCTGCTGACGAACGACGGCGATCTGGCGCACCGCATCCTCAGTCCGCGCAGCGGCGTCTGGAAGACGTATTATGCCGAGCATGAGGGAACCGCCTCCGCCGAGGACTGCGCCGCGTTCGAGGCGGGGCTGACGCTCGGCGACGGGACAAAGTGCCTCCCGGCACGGCTGGAGCCGCAGGGCCATGGAAAGAGCCTCATCCATGTGCAGGAGGGCAAATACCATCAGGTGCGGCGGATGATGGCCGCGCGCGGGATGCCGGTGACGTATCTGAAGCGCATCGCCGAGGGCGGACTGACGCTGGGCGGGCTGGAAAAGGGTGCGGTCGCGGAACTGGATGTCGTGTGGGCAGAGAACGGGATGCACAGCATCTTGTGAAAACAGCGGGACGCTCTTGTGATTTTGACGAAAGAAAACTGTCCCATCCAGCGTTCCAGCATTTGGGGCAACTGACGAAAAACTAGGAAAAGAGCACAAAAACGGCATGCCATTTTGAAATAAAATGTCAAAAACCTCTTGCATAAATGCTGAAAACGTAGTATTATGTCTATGGTTGTTTGTGTAAAAAAGCATTGACGCACGCCGCAGCATTTGCGCCCTGCGTCAGGAAAGGGAGGACATCCTATGTCCAGCCGCGTTTTTCAAAGTGTCATCGTTCAGATGAAAGAAGCCACCGACCGCATGATCGGCGTGATCGACGCCGACGCAAACGTCATCTCTTGCAGCGATACTTCGATGATCGGCGAGAAATGGCCCGAGGCGGTTATCCGGCTCAACAGTGCGCCGGATTCCATCGTGGTGGTGGACAAGAAGACGTTCAAGCCGCTCGTGTCCTGGAGCGCGTATTTCGATTACGCCGTGTTTGCCGAGGGCGACGACGAGACCGCCCGGAGCCTGTGCGTGATGGCTTATGTGGCGCTGAACGGCGCGAAGACCTATTATGAAGAAAAACACGACAAAGGCACGTTCGTGAAGAACATCATCACGGACAACATCCTGCCGGGCGACGTGTATATCCGCGCGAAGGAGCTTCATTTCGTGACGGACGTGCCGCGCGCGGTGTTCCTGGTGCGGCAGGTTGGCCGGGCCGACGTGGCCGTGGTGGACTTGCTTGCGGGCATGTTCCCGGACCGGCAGCAGGATTTCGTCCTCTCCATCAACGAAAAGGACGTGGCCATCGTCAAGCAGATCACGCCGACGACCGAGAAGGAAGACCTTCTCAAGATCGCGCGGCAGATCGAGCAGACGCTGCACACGGAGCTTTTCATCAAGACGATGATCGGCATCGGCACCGTGGCGAGCCACCTGCGCGAGCTGGCCGACTCCTACAAGGAGGCACAGGTCGCCATCGAGGTCGGCAAGGTGTTCGACACGGAGAAGACCATCATCAACTATGAAAACCTGGGCATCGGGCGGCTCATCTATCAGCTGCCGACGACGCTCTGCGAGATCTTCCTGTCCGAGGTGTTCAAGAAGAATTCCATCGACGCCCTCGATCAGGAAACGCTGTTCACCATCAACAAATTCTTTGAAAACAACCTGAACGTCTCTGAGACGTCCCGGAAGCTGTTCGTCCACCGCAACACGCTGGTCTACCGGCTGGAGAAGATCAAGAAGCTCACAGGTCTCGATCTGCGCGAGTTTGACGACGCGATCATTTTCAAGGTGGCGCTGATGGTCAAAAAATATCTGGTGTCCCGCGAGAACCGCCTGATCTGACGGCCTTGCGGCGCGCCGCATAGAAATGCGGAGATAACATGATCGAACTTACTAACGTAGTCAAAACATACGACATCGGCACGAAGGCGCTGCGCGGCGTGAGCATGAAGATCGAAGACGGCGAGTTCGTCTTTCTGGTCGGCCCGTCAGGGTCCGGCAAGTCGACGATCATCAAGCTGCTGACGGCAGAGCTGGCCCCGACAGAGGGCTGCGTGAACGTCAACGGCTTTCAGCTCGAGAAGATCCGCAGCCGCGCCATCCCCTATCTGCGCCGGACGCTCGGCGTCATCTTTCAGGATTTCCGCCTGATCGAGAACAAGACCGTCTATGACAACGTCGCGTTCGCGATGCGCGTCATCGGCGCGTCGGAAAAGGAGATCAAAAAGCGCGTGCCCTACGTGCTGGAGCTGGTGGGGCTGGAGAACAAGGGCCGGCGGCTGCCGAACGAGCTGTCCGGCGGCGAGCAGCAGCGTGTGGCCATCGCCCGCGCACTGGTCAACAACCCCAGCGTCATCATCGCCGACGAGCCGACCGGCAACCTCGATCCGGCGCGTTCGCTGGAGATCATGATGCTGCTCGAGCAGATCAATGCCCTCGGCACCACCGTCATGGTGGTCACGCACGAGAAGGAGCTGGTCAACCGGTTCACGAAGCGCGTGGTCGCGATCAACGAAGGGCTTATTATCAGCGACGGAATGGACGGGTACTATCTCAATGAAGAAGAATAATATTGGTTATCTGCTGCGCGAGGGCGTCCGCGGCGTGTTCGTCAACGGCTTTATGTCGTTTGCGGCCGTGTGCGTGACGGTGGCGTGTCTCATCATCATGGGCAGCTTTCTGCTCATCCTGTTCAATCTGAACGAAATGATCGTCGATCTCGAGCAGGAGAATGAGATGCTCGTCTACATCGACGAGAGCTATTCCGAGGCGAAGGCCAAGAGCGTCGGCAGTCAGCTGAACCTCATCTCCAACATCCGCGAGGCCAAATATGTCTCGCGCGACGAAGCGCTCGACAGTTTTGTCGAAGAAATGGACAGCGACGCGATGTTCAACGGTCTGGACGCCTCTACGTTCCGCGACCGCTATGTCGTCACGCTGGAGGACAACAGCCTGATGAAGGAGACCGAGGCGCAGATCCGCGCGGTCGACGGCGTGTCTGACGTGAATGCGCCGTATGAGATCATCAACGGCTTCCAGACGGTGCAGAAGGTGCTGAACATCGCGTCGGCGGTGATCATTGCGGTGCTGTTCGTGGTGTCGCTGCTGATCATCTCGAACACGGTCAAGCTGGCGATGTACTCCCGGAGCGAGGAAATTGCGATCATGAAAATGGTCGGCGCGACGAACTCGTTCATTCGGATGCCGTTCGTGGTCGAGGGCTTCATCCTCGGCTTCCTCGGCGCGCTGATCGCGTTTTTCCTGCAATGGGGCCTGTACGACTTCGTGGCGATGAAGGTCGCGGAGATCGACTCGCTGCAGCTCATCACGGTCGCGCCGTTCCTCGACGTCATTGAGCCGGTGGCACTCATCTACGCGCTGACGGGCTTTGTGGTCGGCGTGTTCGGCAGCTTGCTGTCCATCCGGAAGTTCCTGAAGGTGTAAGGCAGCAGAACGATTTGGAGGAATTCCATGCAATCCAGAAACAAATTCAAACGCATCGTCTGCATCGCGCTGGCCGTCATCATGACGCTGTCGCTGGTGTCGACGGCGCTGATCCTGATGGTCAACGCGGCCAGCTCGAAGGAGATCGAGAAGGAGCTGGTCGACCTGCGGGCGCAGCAGGCAGAGCTGAAAAAGCAGTCTGACGCGCTGAAGGCCGAGATCAATCAGAACGAGGCCGAGACGCAGACGCTGATCGAAAAGAAGGCGGACATCGACAAGCAGATGGACATGTCCCGCCAGACGATTGAAAACCTCAACGCGCAGATTCAGCAGTACAGCCTGTTGATTGCGGACAAGCAGAGCGAGCTGGAAGATTCGCTCGCCGAGGAAGCGGCGCTCAATGAACAGTACAAGGCGCGGCTGCGCACGATGGAGGAGACCGGCAAGATCTCCTACTGGTCGATCCTGTTCGGGGCGCGGAGCTTCTCCGATCTGCTCGACAAGATCGACATGATCCAGGAGATCGCGAAGGCTGACCAGCTGATGATGGAAAAGCTGAAGGCGATGTCCGAGAAGATCGCGGGTGAACGCGCGGATCTCGAGACGCAGATGGACGACCTGAACGCCGCGAAGGACGAGCTGGCTGTGCAGCAGGCCGAGTTGGAGACCCAGCGGGCCGAGTCAGACGAGCTGCTGATCCAGATGGCGAAGGAATACGAGTCCATGTCCGCAGAGTACGCGGACTACGAGGCGATGGAGGACGAGCTCTCGGCCCAGATCGCCAAGTCTGAGACCGACTATTTCAACGCCCTGTCCCGCGAGGAGGCGGCCAGGATCGCCGCAGCAGCAAAGAACAACACGGGCAGCAGCTCCGCGTCCGGCTCGTCCGGCAGCGCATCGGCGAGCGGCTTTGTGTTCCCAATGGCCTATGCGACCAAAATCACGGACGCCTACGGCTACCGTATCCACCCGCTCAGCGGCACGAAAAAGTGGCACAACGGCGTGGACTTCGCCGCGGGCGAGGGCACAGCCATCTACGCCACCAAGGCGGGCACCGTCACCTCCGCGACCTACAATGAGGCCTACGGCAACATGGTCACGATCAACCACGGCGACGGATATTCCAGCCTCTACGGACATATGACGAACTATATCGTCTCTGTCGGCGACACCGTCTCCGCCGGGCAGACCATCGGCTATGTCGGCTCCACCGGCTGGTCGACCGGACCGCACCTGCACTTTACGATCTATTATAACGGCTCGGACGTCAACCCGCTGAACTACGTCTCGATGTCGTAAGACGCAACGTTTTTCACTTCCCACAGCCCGGAAATCGGGCTGTGGGAACGATTTTACTCGAATTGAGGTGGCAGAATGAAGAAGGGCTGGAAGATCGTGCTGGCGATCCTGTGCGCGTTTGTGATCGCAGCGGGGTCGTTTATCGCCGCAGTGCAGTACCTGAACACCCGATATGCCGCGGTGCTCTCCGCGCGCGAGGAAGATTCCCCCGTGCAGGCCAAGGCTGCCGAGGTACAGGAGATCATCGAGACGTATTTCATCGATGACTATGACGAGGACACGCTGGCCGACGGCGCGGCGTCCGGTATGGTGGACACGACGGGCGACGAATGGAGCTATTATCTCTCGGCGGACGAGGTCGCAGCCTACGAGGAATCGATGGCAAACGCCTACGTCGGCGTCGGCATCACGATCACCGAGGATGCAGAGGCAGGCGGGATGCGCGTCGAAGAAGTCGTCTCCGGCGGCCCGGCGGAGGAAGCCGGAATCCGCGTGGGCGATCTGCTGCTGGCGGTCGAGGGCGAGGACGTCCTCACGCTCGGCATCGATGGGACGCGGAATCTCGTGCGCGGCGAGGAGGGCACGCGCGTCAATATGCACTTCTCCCGCAATGGCACGGAATACGACGTCTCCGTCGAGCGGCGGAGCATCGAGACGCCGGTCGTGACCGGGGAACTGCTGGACGAGAACATCGGCTATATCAAGATTGACAACTTTGACGAACGCTCTGCCGCCGAGACCATCGCCTTTGTAAAGGATCTGATCGGTCAGGGCGCGGAGGCGCTGCTTTTCGACGTGCGCTTCAACCCCGGCGGCTATGCCGACGAGCTGGTGAAGGTGCTGGACTATCTGCTGCCGGAGGGCGATCTGTTCCGCAGCGTGGATTACGCGGGGCGCGAGGAGGTCGACACCTCGGACGCAAGCTGTGTCGAGCTGCCGATGGCAGTGCTCGTGAACGAAGATTCCTACTCCGCGGCGGAGTTCTTCGCGGCGGCGCTCCAGGAATACGAGTGGGCAACGATCGTCGGCTCGCAGACCTACGGCAAGGGCAATTTCCAGACTGCGTTTTACCTCTCCGATGGGTCGATGGTCAATCTCTCGATTGGCAAATACTATACGCCGGGCGGCAAGAGCCTGTCGGAAACGGGCGTGACGCCGGACGTCGTGGTCGACCTCGACGACGAGCAATACGCACTTTTATACTACAACGCACTCGAACAGGCGGACGATCCGCAATTTCAGGCCGCAATCGACACATTGACACAGAAAATCTCTTGACAGACCGCGCCCGGTGCGGCTATAATGGCAACTGGCGTTTTAGGAACATTCTTCCCCGCTTTTCCGGGGACGACGATAGAAAGGACCGCGAATTATGGCAAAAGAATTCAAAATCAGCACGCTCCGCCTCAAGGAGCTGGAGCAGGAACTGCACTATCTGAAAACGACGCGCGAAAAGGAAGTCGCCGAGCAGATCAAAGAGGCCCGTTCGTTCGGCGACCTCTCGGAAAACAGTGAATATGACGAGGCGAAAAACGAGCAGGCCAAGCTCTATGGCCGCATCGCCGAGGTGGAGAACATTCTGGCACACGCCGTCATCATCGACGAGAGCGAAGAGGCCGAGGGCCGCATCGGCCTTGGCTGCACGATCAAGGTCGAGGACATCGAGACTGGCGACGAAGAGCTGTATGCCATCGTCGGCTCACAGGAAGCCAACCCGATGGAGTGCCGCATTTCGGACGATTCCCCGTTTGGCCGCGCGATGCTCGGTCATGTGGTGGGCGACATTGTCGAGGTTGAGGCCCCGGTCGGCACGCTGAAGTACAAGGTGCTCACGATCGAGCGCTGAGAAAGAAGGAACGATATGGGACAGGAACCAAAGAACGCGAACCAGACGCCGGAGCTTTCCGTCGGCGATCAGATCAAGGTGCGGCGCGAGAAGCTGGCGCAGCTCCAGGCCGAGGGGCATGACCCCTTCCAGCTGACGAAATTTGTCTGCACGTCCAACGCCGAGGAGATCAAAGCGCATTTTGACGAGATGGAGGGCAAGCCCGTCTCGATCGCGGGGCGCATGATGTCCAAGCGCGGCATGGGCAAGGTCTCCTTCTGCGATCTTCAGGACAAGACGGGCCGCATCCAGCTCTACGCCCGCAAGGACGAGATGGACGAGGAGGACTATAACCGCTTCAAGAAATACGACATCGGCGACATCGTCGGCATCGACGGCGAGGTCTTCCGCACGCAGCGCGGCGAGATGAGCGTCCGCGCGAAGAAGATCACGCTGCTCAGCAAATCCCTGCTGCCGCTGCCCGAGAAGTTCCATGGCCTGACCGACAAGGAGACGCGCTATCGTCAGCGTTATGTCGACCTGATCGTCAACCCCGAGGTCAAGCGCAACTTCATCATCCGCTCGCAGTTCATCAAGCATCTGCGGGATTATCTGGACAACATGGGCTATATCGAGGTCGAGACGCCGGTGCTGAACACCATCGCCGGCGGCGCGGCGGCACGCCCGTTCATCACGCACCACAACACGCTCGACATCGATATGTACATGCGCATCGCGACCGAGCTGCCGCTCAAGCGGCTGATCGTCGGCGGGATGGATCGCGTGTATGAGGTAGGCCGTATTTTCCGCAACGAGGGCATGGACCCCAAGCACAACCCCGAGTTCACGACCGTCGAGCTGTATCAGGCGTATGCCGATTTCCACGACATGATGGACATCGCCGAGGGCGTTTACACCACCTTCGCGCAGAAATATCTCGGCAGCTATGAGCTGGAGTGGATGGGCGAAAAGATCAATTTGGCGCCCGGCTGGCCGCGGCTGACGATGGTGGAAGCCGTCAAGCAGTTTGTCGGCGTCGATTTCGGTGCGATCACCGATGACGCAGAGGCCGTGGCTGCGGCGAACGCGGTTGGCGTCGAACTGGCGGACGCCGCAGAGAAGACGTGGGGCAACGCGCTCTACGCCTGCTTCGACCAGAAGGTCGAGGAGCATCTCGTCCAGCCGACGTTCATCACGATGTACCCGGTCGAGGTTTCGCCGCTGACGAAGCGCAGCCCTGTCGACCCGCGCCTGACCGAGCGGTTTGAATTCTTCATCTGCCGCAGCGAGATGGGCAACGCCTATTCCGAGCTGAACGACCCGATCGACCAGCGGGAACGCTTCATGAAGCAGGTCGAGCAGCGCGAGCGCGGCGACGACGAGACCGAAATGCTCGACGAGGATTTCCTGACGGCGCTCGAGTATGGCATGCCGCCCACGGGCGGTATGGGCATGGGCATCGACCGCGCGGTCATGCTCTTCACCGGAGCCGACTCCATCCGCGACGTCATCCTGTTCCCCACAATGAAGCCGCTCGATATGCCGAAGAAAGAAAATACAAAGGCAGAAGCCGCTCCCGCAGCGCCTGTTGCGGAGGAGAAGATCGACTTCTCCAAGGTCGAGATTGAGCCGCTGTTCAAGGACTTTGTGGACTTCGAGACGTTCTCTAAGTCCGACTTCCGCGCCGTCAAGGTCAAGTCCTGCGAAGCGGTCAAAAAGTCCAAAAAACTCCTGAAATTCGTGCTGGATGACGGAACTGGCACTGACAGAGTGATTCTTTCCGGCATCCACGAATACTACGAGCCGGAAGAATTGGTCGGCAAAACGTGCGTCGCCATCACAAATCTGCCGCCCAGACCCATGATGGGCATCGAATCCTGTGGTATGCTGATCTCCGCCGTTCACCACGAGGAAGGCGCTGAAAAGCTCCATCTTCTGATGGTCGATCCTCACATTCCGGCGGGCGCTAAAATGTATTAAACAATTCTTCAACACTCGGTCGCGCAGACGCGCGGCCGGGTGTTTCTGCTTGCAAATCGGGGGAAAGTACGCTATGATAGGTCTGGAAAGAGAAACCAGAAAGAGAAGCCTGAATAAAGAAAAGGAGGACTGCCCATGCAATGCCCGAAATGCCGCGCGGCCATGCCGAATGGCGCGAAATACTGCACGGAGTGCGGCGCGAAGCTCCCCGTTCAGCCCGATTCCGTCCCCAACGTCCCGCAGCCGGCCATTCAGGAGGCCCCGGCCTATGAGGCACAGCCTGTCATGACCGAAGCGCCGCCTGCGCAGGAATTGCAGCCGTGCGGGATGAAGTGGTACAAATTTTTGATCTATTTTGCGCTCTGGGCTGGCGCGATTGTCAATCTCATCGATTCCCTTCAATTCTTCACCGGAAGCATCCTCGGTGACGATGTTGAAATACTCTATGCATACTATCCCCTATTGAAGGTGCTAAATCTTGCGTTTGCCCTGATCCTGGTCACCTACGCAGTCTTCGCAATCTACACGCGCTACCGGCTGGCGCAGTTCCGCCAAAATGGACCGGCCTGCCTTCATGCGCTCTACCTTGTGCAGCTCGCCATGGTGCTGATCTACTGGCTTGCAGGCAGCCTAATTCTCGGGGAATGGCTCGACCTTGCAAGCGGTTTTAGCGATCTGATCAGTTCCATCGTCATTCTATGCATCAACATCGTCTATTTCCGCAAGCGGAAGCACCTATTCGTCAACTGACGGCGGATAAAATCCGCCGTTTTTGCAGAAACTGACTGCAAACACAGCATCTGGAGGGTTTTCTATGTGTACGGCGTTGACTTATCTGTCCGGCGATTTTTACATGGGCCGGACGCTCGACTATGAGCGCGGCTACGGCGAAGAGGTCGTCGTGACGCCGCGCGCCTATCCGTTCGCGTTCCGGCACGAAGGACTCTGTGCGCAGCACTATGCCATCATCGGCACGGCCTGCGTCGCAGACGGCTATCCGCTCTACTACGACGCGGTGAACGAAAAGGGCCTCGGCATGGCCGGGCTGAACTTCGTCGGCAACGCGGCGTATGCAGCGCCTTGTGCGGGCAAGCGCAACGTGGCGCAGTTTGAATTCATCCCGTGGCTGTTGGGCCGCTGCGCCGGTCTCGCGGAGGCACGGGCGGCGCTGGCAGAGCTGAACCTGGTCGGCACGCCGTTCAGCGCCCACTTCCCTGCCGCGCAGCTCCACTGGCTCGTGGCAGACCGGACGGGCGCGCTCGTGGTCGAGTCCATGGCGGACGGGCTGCACGTCTACGACTGCCCGGAGGGCGTCCTGACGAACAATCCGCCCTTCCCCATCCAGCACTTCGGCCTGAACCGCTACATGGGCCTCTCGCCGCGTCAGCCGGAGAATCGATTTTCTGACCAGCTGGAGCTTTCGGCGTTCAGCCGCGGCATGGGCGCGCTGGGTCTGCCGGGCGACCTCAGCTCCGGCTCGCGCTTCGTGCGTGCGGCGTTCGTCCGGGCCAATTCGCGCTCGGGCGAGAGCGAAGCGGCGCGCGTCGGACAGTTTTTCCACATCCTCGGCGCGGTCGAGCAGCAGAAGGGCTGCTGCGAGGTGCGGCCCGGTGAGTTTGAGCACACGATCTACACCTCCTGCTGGAACGCACAGCGCGGCGTCTATTACTACACGACCTACGGCTGCCGCCAGATTCACGCCGTGGACATGCACCGAGAAAATCTCGACAGCACATCTCTCGCGCGCTATCCCATGCAAACAGATGAGCCGATCCAATTCCAAAATTGATGTCCCTGTTTTCGCCCCCATCCGCTTGGATGGGGGCGTTTTTCATGTGCCTTGACGCCGCTGAAAGGGGCAAAAATTTTTTCAAAAAAAGCGATATTCTGATAGTCGTCTTGATGTGTTAATTATTTCTATTTATATCCGAATTTATCCCTCAAAACACTGCCTTGCAGATTCATTGGTGAAAAGCAATAGTTTTTTTTATTTCGTTTTTGTAGAATCCGTGAAAATTCAAAAAGGTGACTATTCTATTTTTGTGCAGTTTCATGCGTCAAAACGTCAAAAATGTGTTTCAAAAAAGAGGCAGGTTTTGTTATGCAGAATATCAGCAAGAGCTTCTTTGGCGTTCGGGTGCTGTTTGACGTCAATTTCCGCGTCCGGCGTGGGGAGGTTCACGCACTGCTCGGCGAAAACGGCGCGGGCAAATCTACGCTGACCAAGATTTTATCTGCGGTCTACCGCAAGGAGAGCGGCGAGATCATCCTCGACGGCAAGCCCCTGCACACGGATTCGCCCCGCGCGGCCATGGACGCCGGCGTCAGCGTCATCTTTCAGGAATTCAATCTGAATCCGCACGCCACCATTCCAGATGATGGAGCGGCTGCTGGCAAACGGTTATCAGGGCTGGTTCATGCTGGAAAACTACTACAGCCA
>USDP01000018.1 GCA_900553545.1 uncultured Eubacteriales bacterium
CGCTGACCTTATCGCCCGGCAGGTCGATCTGCGTGACGTCGCCGGTGATGACGATTTTCGAGCCGAAGCCGAGGCGCGTCAGGAACATCTTCATCTGCTCGCGCGTCGTGTTCTGCGCTTCGTCCAAGATGATGAAGCTGTCGTCGAGCGTCCGTCCGCGCATATAGGCCAGCGGCGCGACCTCAATGTTCCCGCGCTCAAGATATTTATTGTAGGTCTCCGCACCGAGCATATCAAACAGTGCGTCGTAAAGGGGGCGCAGATAGGGATCGACCTTATTCTGCAAATCCCCCGGCAGGAAGCCCAGCCGCTCCCCTGCCTCGACCGCGGGCCGCGTCAGGATGATGCGGTTGACCTCTTTGGCGCGGAAAGCCGCGACGGCCTGTGCCACAGCGAGATAGGTTTTGCCGGTACCGGCCGGGCCGACGCCGATGGTGATGGTATTCTTCTCGATGGCCTTGAGATATTTCTGCTGACCGAGCGTCTTGGCCTTGACCGGGCGGCCCTTCGCCGTCACGCAGACGACGTCCTTGGCGATCTCGCCGACCTTATCCTCGTTTCCGGTCTTGACGAGCGAGATGAGATAGCGCACCTTCTGCGCGTCGATCTCCTCGCCCTTGGCCGAGAGCGAGAGCAGTGCCTCAATGGCGCGGGCCGCATAGTCGACCTGCTCCACATCGCCCTGGATCTTCAGCTCGGTATCGCGGTTTGTGACCTTAACGCCGAACTCTGCCTCAATCTGCTTGATGTTCGCATCGAACGAGCCGAACACATCGATGAGCTGTTCGACCCGTTCTGCATTGATGATCCGTTCTGTCATTGATCTCCGTCCTTTATAAACGCTGCGCCCGTCTGCCGGGCGATCATTTCCTCACATTCGGCCCGCGTCTCGAGCCGGAAGCAGCCATCCTCCCGCGTGAAGCGGTAGCTGAGCTGCTCCGCCGTGCCCGCGATCAGGTCTTCCCGGATGCGCCGCGCCGCGAGCTGTTCCAGCGATTCGCGCACTGCGTCGGCATCCGCCTCTGTCTCATACGTATCATACGAAAAAATTGTGACGATTTCAAGTCCGACCGGCAGGAAATAGCCGCCCGGGAGCGCAAAAAAGCGCCGCTCGGTGCTTTTATCGCAGTTTGACCCGGAATTTCCGCCGCCCCAGAGGCAAATGCGCCGGTTCCCCAGCAGGAGCGAGAGCTGCCGCCGCGTCCCGGAAGGGCGCTTTTGCAGCGCCGTTTCCGGGAGCACCGTCTCGGTATGGCGGACAGTCTTTGCGTATATTTCCGCCCGTGCGGCGGAGACCTGCGTTTTGAATTCCAGGTCGGTGTAGGCCGAGACGAGCAGCTGTCCGGATTCGACGGCCTGTCCCGGCGAGACGAGGCAGTTGCCGTCGAAGCAGAGCACCTCGGTGATGACGCCCGCGCGGCTGGCGACGACGTTCTGCGGCGTCTTTCGGTCGAGCACCGGTTCGCGCTCCGGCCGTTCGCGGACGACGACCTCGGCACACATGCCGTTCTGCGTGACGGTAAGCCACTGCAATTCCGGGATGCGGCGGAGCATCTGGTTTTTCAGATCCTGCGGCTTGATATCCGGGCCGTATGTCCCGAAGCCGACGCCGAGGTCTTGCAGCTCACGCAGGATCTGCTCGGCGGGAACGCTGTCGTTTCCGCTGACGCGGTAGAAAAACACGAATTTCGGGATGATGTATCCGGCGGCGATGGTCAGGAGCAGAAGCAGCGCGAAGCACCATCGGCGGCGCAGGCCGGAAAACGTGCGGGAAGCGCCGCTCGTCTCCAAAACCTCCATCGTACACATCGCGCGGGTACAGGCCGCGTCGGCGCGGGCAGCGTCGCGCGTTAAAATGCGGGCTTCAATCGTAAAATCATCGATGGGCGTCACATCGCGCAGCAGGATGCGTGCCTCGCTCAGCCGCGAGACGGCCCACGCGGGGCTTCCGCCCGTGATGCGGACGCGGCAGGATCCGAGCAGCCAGAGCAGGATCTTCCACATCAGCCCGCACCCCCAAAGCTGAGACGCTCGATGCGCCCCGTGATACAGAGCCGCTCGCGGTGCATCTGCCGCAGCTCCAACTTCTGCCCCTCGACCGTCAGCTCACCGATGTTCAGCGCGACGACGATGCGCTCGGTGCTGTATTCCAGGATGCCGCGATGCCGGTCGAGGCTGCACTCTGAAAAACCGTTCAGCGCGATGCGCGGCAGGCCCGCCGCGATGTCCGTTGGGAGATCAAGCTTTCCGGCGAGGCGCGTCAGCATTGTCCGCATTCCCATGTTCCATCCCTCCGTTTCAGTCTATCTCTATGCGGCGGCGCATAGATTTAGCCCGAGGTGATCGCATGAAAAAGTTCCGCGCTGCCCTTCCGGCGCTCGCGCTTGCAGCCGCGTTTGCGGCGCTGCTGCGCTTTCCGCAGGAGGTGTCTGCGTCAGTCACAGAAGGACTGCGTCTTTCGGTGTCCGTTCTGATCCCGTCGCTATTCCCGTTTTTCATCTGTGTCAACCTGACGTCCGCGCTGGGGCTGACTGGGGTTCTGGCGCGAGTATTTGCACCGGTGATGCGGCGGATGTTCCACGTCAGCGGAGCGGGATGCACCGCGGTCCTCTGCGGAGCAGCCGGCGGCTATCCAAGCGGGGCGCAGTGCGTGGCTGCATTATATCGCGAAGGGCAGCTCTCGCGGGCGGAAGCGGAATATTTACTGCTGTTCTGCAACAACGCCGGGCCGGCGTTTCTGTTCGGCGCGGTGGGTACGGTGCTGGGGATTGGGATGACGGGCTGTCTGCTGCTGTGGGGAATTCATCTCCTCTCGGCGCTGGTAATCGGGCTGGTAAACCGGCCAAAGGAAGCGCCGAACGCGGCGCTTCCACCCGTCCAACGGGCGAACGCCTCCGGCGCGGTGGTGGAGGCCGTGCGGAGCGCCGGGCAGGCGGTCTTGCAGATCACAATGTTTGTCGCAGCGTTTTCCGTACTGGCACGCCTTTTGACAATGGCAGCGGCGCACATTCTGCCGGATGGGGTCTGTACGGTGCTGACCGGGATGCTGGAGCTGTCGGGCGGGATCGCTGCGCTGGCGGCTATGCCGATTGCGCTGCGATGGAAGCTGGCACTTGCGTCATTTTTTCTGGGCTTCGGCGGACTTTGCGTCTGGATGCAGACGCAGGCTGTGCTGGCCCCGGCGGGATTATCTGGATGCGGAATGCTGTTGGCAAAGCTGGCGCAGGGGTTGCTGGCTGCGCTGATTACGTTTTTCCTTGCTCCGCTGCTGCCGGAGGCGGTCACGGCGAGCGCCGGAACGCTGCACGGTGCGTTCGCGGCGGGGCTGCTGGCCTGCGGTGGGATCTGCCTCGGCTGGCGAAAAATGAGGGTGGAAATTCCGGCGGAGATACGCTATAATGGAGAAACCTGAGATGCAGAAGGAGGGATCGACCGATGCTGTTCCGCAAAAAGATCGACCGCTATTGTACATACTGTCAATTTTCCGGCAAGGTCGACGAGGAGTCCGTCATCTGCCAGTTCTGCGGCATCGTGCCCTGTACGCACCACTGCCGCCGCTTCCGCTATGATCCGCTCAAGCGCGTCCCCGCGCGGCCAAGGCCGCTGCCGGAGGAGGACGGCCAAAAGGATTATTCTCTTTAAGAATCGAAAAAAACGCTCCGAAGGGAACTTCGGAGCGGTTTTTGTATGTGTGGTCACTCCAGCCAGGCGGAATCCGGGGCAATCGATGCGTCGATGGCACAGTATTGCAGCCCTGCGCCGCCGAGCAGCTGGAGCTGCACGCGCTCGACCGGCTCGATGGAGCAGAGCGTGAGCACCACGGCGCGGACGGCGGCCTGCGCCGACGCTTCGTCGGTATCGCAGGCGGCAAACTCTTCGGAGAGGACGACGGTACAGAGCGCGCCGTCGACCGAGACGTCGGCCAGCTGCGTCCCGGCAGGGACGGCGCAGGTCAGTCCCGGCTCGTCCGGCCCGGCGAGAAGCGCGTCCATCGCCAGCTCCGGCAGCTGCGACCGGTCATCACAGGTGAGGACGCGGCGCTGCGCCGTCAGGTTCCCGCCGGCATCGAGATAATAGAGCTGGACTGCGTATTCCGGATGCACCGCCGAGCCGTCCTGAAGCAGGAAATCGTCCGCGGTGAACACCTCCTGCCAGTCGCCGGAAAGAATGGCGCTGCGGCCATGGATGCTGACGCCGTCGACGCCGCTGATCTGCTTGAGCGTCATGGTCAGCGCGGCGGCGGCCAGCGAGAGGTCCACGCCGCTGAGCGCAGAGAACGCATCATTGAACGTGAGCGCGAGGACACCGTCCTCCAGCGCCAGATCCGTATATTCCAGCCCCGCCGGGAATGGACCATAGCCGCCGTCGCGGCAGAACGCGAGATAGCGCGTCAGGATCTCGCCGATCGAGATATCCTGCCGCCCGAGGTCGAACGTCTGGACGGAGAGCGCGCCAGAGGGGCGTTCAAAGTCGGCGTTCTCCGCCTCATCCGTCTCCACGCAGAAATAGAAGTTGATCGGATTGACGAGTTCGACACCGGCGGACGCGCCGCAGCCCGCAAGCAGCAAAAGCGCCAGAACCAGCGCGCAGAGCTTAACGTTCATCGTCCAGACCCTCCGTTTCAAAGTACGGGAATGTGACCGTGAAGCAGGTCCCCTGCCCGATCACGGTTTTGACGTCGATGGCACCGAAGTTGCGCGAGACGAGATCGTGTACGATGGAAAGGCCCAGACCGGAACCGCCGGCCTGGCGCGAACGGGCCTTGTCTACACGGTAAAACCGCTCGAAGATATGCTCCTTCGCGTCGTCCGGGATGCCGACGCCCGTGTCCTGCACGGAGAAGACGACGTCCTCCGCCGTGTGCTCGACCGTAACATGCACCTTGCCGCCAGGTCGGTTATATTTGATGCCGTTTTCGACAAGGTTGAACATGATCTGATAGGCGTCGTCCTCAAAGGCGAGAATGGTGCAGTCGCGGTCGACCTTCGCAGTCAGCTTGATCTGTGCTTTATCCGCCAGCGGGACGAGCATCCGGAAGACGCTGGAGAGCGTGACGCTGAGGTCAACGATCTCGTGCTGGACTTCGGCGCTCTCGGCGCGGTTGAGCGTGAGGAGCTTCTGCGTCATGCGCGTGAGGCGGTCGGCCTCGCTGCCGATGTCGGAGACGAATTCGCGCATCGTGTCGGCGTCCATCTCGTTTTGCAGGATGGAGTCGGACAGGAGCTTGATGGAGGCCAGCGGCGTTTTCAGCTCGTGCGAAGCGTCGGAGACAAACTGGCGCTGCTGCGCTTCGGATTCCTGCAACCGGTCGGTCAGTTTGTTGAATTCCGTTGCAAGCGTGGCAAACTCGTCCGAGCCACGCATCTGAATTTTATGGCTGTATTCGCCCTCGCGCACCATGCGCATCGAGGTCAGAATTTTACGCATGCGGCGCGAGCTGGTCGTCGCGAAGAAGGCGGAAAACAGGATGATCGCGCCAAGGAGCACGAAGGAACCCTGCAGGATCGTGCGCTCGAGGTTTGCAATGATATTCCCCTGCTCCGCGTCATAGTCCATCAGGTAGACGCAGCCGTTCGGGCTGTCGTGATCCATGATGGGGACGGCGGCAGAGCTGACGAGCGCGTCATCCTGATACGCGCTGTGGAACACGTCGCTGCCGCGCAGCGCCTCCACCACGGCCGGCAGGAGCACCCGCTGGCCGATGGCGTTCTGGTTCTCCGAGGAATCGTAGACCGCCGTGCCCTCGGCGTTCGTGACGATGAGGCGCGCGGCGTTGATGTTGCCAAGGACGGAGATGACCTGCTCGGCAGATTCCGGCGTGAGCGGATCGACGCCGGAGAAGGCCGAGGCCACGACCTGGATCTTGTCCTGCGCGGAGGCATATTTTGCGCGGAACATCAGCTCGCGCGTGGTCTTCGCAGAGAAATAGTTCAGCAGCAGCAGCGCAAGAGATGTGATGAGCATGTAGGCCAGCGCATTGCGGAGCTGTGAGCTGAGCGGCAGGAGCCGCAGCGTTTTAGAACTTGAAATAGTAGCCCACTCCCCACTTCGTCATGATATGCTCCGGCGAGGCCGGCGTCCGTTCGAGCTTTTCGCGCAGGCGGCGGATGTGGACGTCGACCGTGCGGATATCGCTGCTGTTGTCGTAGCCCCAGATCGCATCAAGCAGTGCCTCGCGCGAATAGACGCGGTTCGGGTTGCGCATGAGCAGCTCGACCAGGTCGAATTCCTTCTGCGTCAGATCGACGAGGCGGCCATCGTTATAGGCGTTGCGCGCACTGCGGTCGATGGAGATGTGATCGCACGCAAGCACGTCGGCCTGCTGCTTGCCGGTGGAACCCGCGCGGCGAAGCAGCGCACGGATGCGCGCTTTGAGTTCCAGAATGTTGAAGGGCTTGGTCAGATAGTCGTCCGCCCCGTGCTCAAAGCCCATGAGCTTGTCCATGTCCTCAGATTTTGCGGTTAACATAATAATTGGAACATCCGAAAATTCGCGGATTTTCGTACACGCCTCGAGTCCGTCCATGCGCGGCATCATGAGGTCGAGCACGATGAGGTCGATATCGCCCGCCGCGGCCAGCTCGACGGCGTCCATGCCGTCCGCCCCGGTGACGACCTCGTAACCGTCGTTTTCCAGATTGAATTTGATCCCTTTGACGAGCAGCTTTTCGTCGTCAACTACCAGAATTTTCATGGGTTATCCTCCACAGTAACCAAGTCGCGGATGGAATTGTAGGTTCCCTCGCCAATGCCGTCGATGTCCATTAATTGTTCGGTTGAGACAAAACTCCCGTTTTCCGCACGGTAGGCCAAGATCCGCTCGGCAAGCGTTTCGCCGATGCGCGGCAGGAGCATCAGTTCTTCCTTTGCAGCCGTGTTGAGGTTCAGCGGCGCGTCCGCCGTCGGAGCCTGCGGCGCGGGCGCATCCGTTGCGGCGGATGGCTCTGCCGCGTCTGCGGACGATGTTCCGGCCGCGGAGGAAGCAACGTCTTTGGCGGGATGGCCCGTCCGGACACGGACCGCGCCGCCCGCGCTCAGGCGGCCGATCAGGAAGCCCGCCGCGCATGCGCAGACCGCAATGCACAGCACCCAGACCCAGGCATGATATGCGATGCGCTTCATTTCGACCCCTCCGGAATTGACATCGACTGAAATTTGTTATAATATTGTACCACACGGATGGCCTGCGCGGCAATCCTCAACTTTTAATTTCAGATAATTTGGTGGTAACGATGAAAAAAATTCGTGCGCTTCTGGCGCTTTTTCTCTGTCTGGTGATATTTGTGGCTCCGGTCCTCGCGGCGGATGAGACCACGGCGGCCACGCCGGACGATGCGTCCCAGTCGGCGGACACCTCTGCCGAGGCCGCGGTCAGCGCGGCGCCGGAGTATCACGCAAACGCGAAGGCAGCGCTGCTGATCGACCTGAATACCGGGCGGTCGATCTTTGAGCAGGACGCGGACGAGCAGGTTTATCCCGCGAGCCTGACGAAGATCATGACGTGTCTGCTGGCGCTGGAGAACGGGAACCTCTCGGACGTGGTGACGATCACGGAGAATGCGTATGCAGATCTCGTCTCCGGGAGCAGCACGGCGGATCTTCAGGTCGGCGAGCAGCTGCGGCTGGAGGATCTGCTGTACTGCATGATGGTCGAGTCCGGCAACGAGGCGGCGAACGCCGTCGCGGAGCACATCGGCGGGACGATCGAGGATTTTGTGAAGATGATGAACGAACGCGCCTACGAGCTGGGCTGCACGCACACGCACTTCATGAATCCGCACGGTCTGCACAACGAGAGCCACTATACCACGGCGCGCGATCTGTCTCTGATCGTGCAGGCGGCGCTGAAGAGCGAGAATTTCCGCACGATCACGAACACAGCGGAATATACGCTCCCGGCGACGAACCTGTCGGACGAGCGCGTTTTGAAAACGACGAACATGCTCATCTTCCAGAACAGCGGCAACCGCTATTACTATCCGAAGGCCATCGGCATCAAGACCGGCTATACCACGCCCGCCGGGCGCTGCGTCATCTCGGCGGCAAAGAGCAGCGGGATGTATCTGCTGGGCATCATCTGCGGCGCGGAGACGACCGTGCTGGAGACGGGCGATATCCAGATGGAGAGCTTCCCGGAGTGCATCAATCTGTTCAACTACGGTTTTGACAACTTCTCTTACGTTTCGGTGCTCTCGCCGCTCTATCCGGTGGCGCAGGTGTCGGTTTTGAACTCCGCCGGTGCAGAAGCAGTGGCGGTATCGCCGAAGGACGACATCCAGATCCTGCTGCCGAACGGATACGACGAAGCGCAGCTCGACGTGAACATCGAGCTGACAAATGAGAGCGTGGAAGCACCGGTACAGGAATCGGACGTGCTCGGCCATGCAACGGTCAGCTACAACGGCGAGCTGCTGGCGGAGACCGATCTGCTGGCGATCGCGGACGTGGCGCGGTCGGAGATCTCGGCGATGAAGTCTGACACTGCGGCCTATATGCAGCGGAACTGGTGGAAGTGGATCGTGTTGATCATTGTAATCGTGGTGCTGCTGTTCGTGGGGCTTTACGTCTGGGCGAGCATCCGGCGGCGCATCCGGCGGCGGCAGCGCATCGAGCAGCGGCGAAACGCCCTGCGCGAGCGGCAGCGCCGCGAACGTGGGATCGACCCGTGGGAGGAGGACGCGCCATGACATGGGAAGCGCTGCGGAACGCCTGTCTGGCCTGCACGCAATGTCCGCTCTGCCAGACGCGGCACAATGTGGTCTTCGGCGTCGGGCCGGAGGATGCGGAGGTACTCTTCATCGGAGAAGGCCCGGGCGAACAGGAAGATCTGAAGGGTGAGCCGTTCGTCGGACCGGCGGGGCGGCTGCTGGATGAGATGCTGACGATCATCGATCTCAGCCGGGAGACATGCTACATCGCAAACATCGTCAAATGCCGCCCGCCGCACAACCGCGACCCGCTTCAGGTGGAGCAGGAGGCTTGCATCGGCTGGCTGCGCGCGCAGACAAAGCTGCTGCGGCCAAAGATCATCGTTTGCCTCGGGCGGATCGCGGCGATGAAGCTGATCCGCGAGGATTTCAAAATTTCGCGCGAACACGGCCAGTGGACGCAGAGGGGCGGGATCTGGTTCACGGCGCTCTATCACCCCTCCGCGCTGCTGCGCGACGAGAGCAAGCGGCCCGATGCGTTCCGCGATCTCAAGAGCTTACAGGCCAAGGTACGCGAGCTTTGCAGCCACAGCTTTTTACCGGAATAACAGAATACAACAAACGTCCCTGACGCGGTGCGTCAGGGACGTTTTACGTTTGGAACTTGGAACTCAGCCGGTGATGATACGGCGAGCGCCGATGTAGCGGTTTGTATAATATGTCTCGTTCAGGGAGTTGATACGGACGCCGGTGGACGGCGTGGAGGCATGGACGAAGTTACCGTCGCCGATGTACATGCCGACGTGGTTCGCATACGAGCCGGAGCCGAAGAACACGAGGTCGCCGACCTGAAGCTCATCGCGCGAGACAGCAGTACCCTGATCCATCTGATCATCGGCGGTGCGGTTCATCGAATAGCCGTACTGCCGCAGGCAGTAGTACATGAGTCCGGAGCAGTCGAAGCCGGTGGATGGCTTCGAGCCGCCGTAGACGTAGCTGTAGCCGACAAACGAGCAGACGAACCGCGCGATCTCTGCCGCCGTGCCGGAGCCGGTGACGTTGGAGCCGCTGTTGTTCCCGTCAGACGAGCCGCCGTTCTGGTCGGCCAGGTATTCGCCGGAGACGTAGGCCGTGTGGCCCTGATACTGGATGCGCATCCAGCCGTTCGAGCAGCGGCCGGTCACGGTGACGGCCTCGCCATATTTCAGCGTACCGACGAGTGTGCTGCCGGACGACCACGAATCGCGGACGTTGAGCGTCTGCGCCGTGACGTACATGGTCTTGCTGAGATCGGAGACGGTCACGCCGGTATCGCCGGTGTCGTGGCCGTCATCGGAGACTCCGGCGGTGAGGACGGCGTAGTAATAATACTCCTTGACGCGCTTAAAGGCGCGGAGGAACATGGTCATGGCTTCCTGCCGGGAGGCGGTGCCGGTCGGGTCGAGGACGACGCTGCCGGAGGCGTCTTTTGTGCCGTTGACATAGCTGTAGGTCACACAGAACTGCGCGGATTCCTTTGCCCAGCTGGAAAGGGCCGAGGCATCGCCAAACTGGCTGAGGGCGTTGGCGTCGACGGACAGGACGGGCTTAAAGGCGGCGGAATAGCAGAAGTTTTCGAGGAGCTTGAAAAATTCCTGCCGCGTGATGCGCTGATCGGGTCGGAACGTGCCGTCCGGATAACCGGAGACGATGCCGTATTCATAGGCCTTGGTGATGTTGGTATCATTCGTATCGGTAAAATACTGCGTGCCGTCGAGCTCCAGGTCGTTGCCGGTGGCCTCTTCGAAGGCCTGGACGGCAAGGAGGCACATTTCTCCGCGCGTGATGGGCTGCTTGAGGTCCATGCCGGTGAACTGGTCTGGCAGAATCTTGAGGTTTTGCATCTCCTGGTAGTTGCTCTTAAACCAGTTGCTGTATGTCGCGGCAAATGCACCGGACGCCAGCGAGACTGCCAGCGTCAGCGCCAGCAGCAGGGCGCTCACTCTTCGTTTCATGTGGGTTCCTCCTTCAGAGTCAGACCGATGGGGCAATGATCCGAACCGAAAATTTCGTTGTGGATGGGCGCAGCCTCGACGCGGTCGCGCCAGCGGTCGGAGATCAGGAAATAGTCGATGCGCCAGCCGATGTCCTTCTCGCGCGCGTGGAAGCGATAGCTCCACCACGAATACTTCACCGCGTCCGGGTAGAGATGGCGGAACGTATCGGTAAAGCCCGCATCCAGCAGCTCGTTGAATTTTCCGCGCTCTTCGTCTGAAAAGCCGGGGTTGCCGCGGTTGGTCTTTGGATTTTTCAAGTCGATCTCATTATGGGCCACATTCAGATCGCCGCAGGCGATGACCGGCTTGACCGCGTCCAGCGCACGAAGGCGTTCGCGGAAGGCATCGTCCCACGCCATACGATGGTCGATGCGCTTCAGGCCATCCTGCGCGTTCGGCGTGTAGCAGGTGACAAAATAAAAATCCGGATATTCCAGCGTGATCATCCGGCCCTCGTGGTCAAGCTCCTCCACGCCGACGCCGTAGGTCACGGCGAGCGGCTCGTACCGGGCAAAGATCGCCGTGCCGGGGTAGCCCTTCTTCTCCGCCGAGCACCAGAACTGCTCATACCCCGGCAGCTCCAGCATGACCTGCTCCGGCTGGAGCTTTGTCTCCTGCAGGCAGAACAGATCCGCGTCCGCGTCCCGGAAGAAGTCCAGAAAGCCCTTTTGCAGACAGGCGCGAAGCCCGTTGACGTTCCACGAGATACATTTCATCGGCAGCGCCTCCTTTGTTTTTTGACGATTCACAGGGTATTATATCAGATTATGACAACCATGGCAAGAGAAAATTGTAATCATTCGTTACTTTTTGCGCGGACGCTTGTCACCGGTCCGGTTTTATGCTATATTAGGGGGCATGAAACTGAAGGTATTTTTTGCGGTGCTTGCCTGCAAGCTGTCCCGCGTCGCGATCCGTCTGCTCGGCCGCGGCGGCACGGACTTTCCGGGGCGCATCGCGCTAAAGCTCTGTCCGAATCTGCTGGGCGAGCTGGCAAAGAACGTGACGACCGTGATCGTCACGGGCACCAACGGCAAGACCACGACCTCGCGTATGATCGAGCAGTCGTGGGCTGACGCTGGAATTTCTTACTTTGCCAACAAGTCCGGCGCAAACCTGCTCAGCGGCGTGACCGCCGAGTTCGCCATGCACGCCTCCCTGTTCGGCAAGTGCCGCTATACGCACGCACTGATCGAGTCGGACGAGGCGGCGTTCAAGGCGATTTCCACGTTCGTCGACGCGAAGGCCGTCGTGGTGACGAACCTCTTCCGCGACCAGCTCGACCGCTACGGCGAGGTCACACACACGCTGGAAAACATCAAAATCGGCATCAGCCACAGCCCGAACGCGACGCTCTGCCTGAACGCGGACGATTCGCTCTGCACGTCGATCCACGACGATTTTGAAAACCCGGTGATCTTCTTCGGCGTCAACACGCCGATCTACACCTCGCGCGTGGAAGAGCTGTCCGACGCGCCATACTGCATCCGCTGCAAGAGCGAATATGTCTACGACTATGTCACCTACGGCCACCTCGGCGGCTATCGCTGCCCGAAGTGCGGCTACTGCCGCCCGCAGACCGACGTCGCCGTGGCGAAGGTCGTCTCGTCCGACGCCGAGCAGTCCACCGTCGTTTTCCGCATCGGCGAGGAGGAATACGAGGCAAAGATCAATCTGCCCGGCGGTTACAACATCTATAACGCCTGCGCTGCGATGGCGGCCGGACAGGCCATGGGCCTCGATGCGGCGACGACGGCGAAGTCCCTCTCCGAGTTTGCCTGCGGCTTCGGTCGGATGGAAAAATTCGAGATCGGCGGCACGGACGTCCGCATGATCCTCATCAAGAATCCCGCCGGCTGCAATCAGGTTTTGAACTTCCTGACGCAGATCCGCGAGCCGTTCGTCTTCGTCGCCTGTCTCAACGACCGGGCGCAGGACGGCAAGGACGTCAGCTGGATCTGGGACGTCGACTTCGAACGCCTCTGCGAAATGGGCGATACGCTCCGCGAGATCTACGTCTCCGGCGTCCGCGCCGACGATATGGCGCTGCGCTTCGCCTACGCAGGCTTCCCGACGAACCGCATCCACGTCGTCAAGGATTATAAGGCCCTCTGCGAGCAGTCTGCGTCGCACAAGCTGCCAGTCTACATGATGCCGACGTACACGGCCATGCTGGCCCTCCGCCAGACCATCAGCAAGACCTACGGCTACAAAAACTTCTGGGAATAAGGAGACGGCTATGGAACTGAACATTTGTCATCTTTATCCCGATATTCTGAACCTTTACGGCGATCGGGGCAACATTCTCTGTATGCAAAAGCGCCTCGAGTGGCGCGGGATCGGCGTGACGGTCACGGGCGTCTCCATCGGGCAGGCGCTGGAGGCGTCCGCCTATGATCTGCTGTTTGTCGGCGGCGGGCAGGACTTTGAACAGGAAGTCCTGCTGGGCGATCTCGCCGGGGCCAAGACCGAGGAACTGAAATCAGCCATCGAGGACGGTCTGCCGGTGCTGGCCATCTGCGGCGGCTATCAGATGCTGGGGCAGTATTATAAGACGTGGGACGGTGCGCAGTGCGACTTCACCGGCGCGCTCGACCTCTACACCATCGGCTCCAAAGACCGCATGATCGGCAACTACATGTTCACCTGCGACGAGCTGAACTGCGAGATCGTCGGCTTTGAAAATCACTCCGGCAAGACTTATCTCGGCGCGGGCGTGAAGCCGATGGGCAAGGTGCTCGCGGGCTTCGGCAACAACGGCGAGGACGGAACCGAGGGCGCGCGGTATAAAAACGTGTTCGGCACGTATTCACACGGTTCTCTGCTGCCGAAAAATCCGAAGCTGGCCGATCATATCCTGCGCGTCGCGCTCGAGCGCAAATACGGCGAAGCGGAGCTGACGCCGCTGGACGATTCGCTGGAAACTGCCGCGCATGACTATATGAAGCGGCGGCTTGAAAAGTAAGCCAAACGGGTTCAGCGGCCCGTTTTTCCCAATTCAGAAATCAAACTGAACCGGAGCGGATGAACATGAAGCGATGGCTGAGTCTGCTGTTGGCGCTGTGTTTGTGTGTGGTGGTCATGCTGGCGCTCTGTGCGAGCGTTTCAGCGAAAAGTGAGTGCCGGTTATATGACATGACCTTGAAAACGGAAAGCGGCGAAGTGCTGGATCAAATCAAAAATGGTCACTTTTGGGTTACGGTTTCCGCGAAAAAGACCGGCAATCTGAACGCGACAATTTTGCTGGCGACATATGACAGCGCCGGACGCTATTTGGGCCTTTATACGATGCGGGCCAACGTCCCGACCGGGACAGTCTATGAGCTTGGCGCGCTGGTCGATAATACGGATGGAAAAATTGTGACGATGAAAGCGTTTGCGGTCGATTCTTTGTCTGGGGGCCGTCCGCTTGGCGATTCCATTGAATATGGAAAGCGTTCGTACACGATCGAGACTGGTGAAATGGGCCGCCCGATGCTCTGCTGGCGCGACGGGACGACAGAACCGGCCACGCCGATCCAGAGCTATGATGACGGAGTATCCGGCTCAGATCTCTGGTCGGAAAGCGGCATGAGTGCTGATCAAAAGCTGGCACTCTATGTCAACGGCCGATATGAGGGAATGATCCGCTTGGGCGACATGATCGCGTATGGTTTGCCCGGACGGTTGACGGAGGTCTATTCAGACCGGATCGTGATGATTGATACGTTCCTTGCGCAGGTGCGCGCAGTGCGGAAGCGGAATTCTCCACTGACGGAAAGCTGCTGTTCCCGGCGCAGATTGCGCTGAACGACTGGGATGATGCGGTGACGCATGATGCCAATGATAGCAGCGCAGTGCGCGTCTGCTCCCTGCGCAATGGCAGCGAAGACTATCCCTATGATGTCGGCGATTATGTGCTGGTTTGGGGAAATACAACAGGAAATAATAGCGTAGAAGACTCTGGAAAGCTGACAGCAGTTACAAACATCATAGGCCGTCCCGAGGAATTTACCGGTTCACAGACGGTCATTTGGAGCTATAGTCAACGCACGATCGATGGCAAAGACTATTTGGAATCGTGCAAATACAAACTGGATGAAGCCGATACCAAGACTAGCGAGCATACATGGTTCCTCGACCCGTATGGCTATCTGATCGGCAGCATTGGTAAGAGCGCTGACAGTGAAAGTAAGGACTTTATTCTCATCAGCGGCAGTGCCTATTATGCGTTGCTTAGAGATACCAATGGCGTTCAGTACTATGCCATCACCCTGCCAATTCTTGATAGTGAAAGCAACTCTGCGACTATCAAAACCACTAAGCCATATATTGCTACTGTATTGTCAAATATAAATAATTCCGATAAACTATTCTATATCAAGTATGAAAATGGATTTGCGATAGAGCTGGTAGAAATCGGGACCCACGATAGCGGGTATATTGTCTATAACGATGAAAACCAAGCTGGAACAACCGTTGCTGGTATTTTCAGTTATGACATGGTCAACAATTTATCCGCCGTCAAATTTGAAGGTGCATCATACTACAATAATATTCTTTGTACAGTAGATGGGGTTTACCGTTATTATATCGGTGTAGATACAACAATTAATGGTAATCTGATCTCAGGTCAAATTGAAAATAGTGTTTACATTCTCTTCAATAGCTCGGGAGTAGTTAGTACCGTTTATGTTGCGAATCCCCCTGTCAATTCTTGATATATAAGTTCAAAAACAGAACGCAGCTCGTCATGGGACGGGCTGCGTTTGTTTTAGGTAGAGTTTGCCGTTGAATTGTATGGGGATGAGGTCGAGGAGGTTTTCGATTTGAGGGAGGGGCTGGGACGGATCGTATGGGACGAGATCGGGCGGCGAGAGCGTGAAGACGCTCTGCGGCGTGATGGGCAGGGCCCGGTTCGAGACGCGCGTCTGCAGGCGCCATTTGCCGTTCTCCGGGCAGAACGGCCCGAGGCTCCGCCCATCGCAATAGAGCCGCGGCGCGTCCGGCCCGGATCGCGCGCAGACGGCGTCGATCACCCAATAGAGTCCGTCCGCCCCGACGCGGCACTCCCCTGTTCCCTGTTCCAGCTCAAAGCGCATAAAAACCGCCTCCGCAAAAGATTATGCGGAGGCGGCCTTTTATATGCCCGTGAGGCCGAAGCTGACGGCGATGGCCGAGTCGACCTGATTCATGACGCTCTCGTCCGCGTGGCCCATGTGCTCGCGCAGACGGCGTTTGTCGATGGTACGGATCTGCTCGAGCAGGACGACGGAGTCCTTATACAGCCCCACGTCGTGCCCGGCGAGCGAAATGTGCGTCGGGAGCCGCGCCTTGCCGGTCTGGCTGGTGATGGCGGCGGCGATGACCGTGGGAGAATGTTTGTTGCCGGTGTCGTTCTGAACGATGAGCACGGGGCGTGTGCCGCCCTGCTCGCTGCCGACCACCGGGCTGAGATCGGCATAGAAAATATCGCCGCGTTTCACGTTGGTATCCATTCGCTTCACACTCCGTGGAAAGTAGTAGGCGTGGGCCGCGCCCGCGTTCTACCGGTAGTTTCCCACGCGGCGGACGGATTTATACCGCCTGGCAATGCTCTCATTCCATTCTATGCCGCCCGTCAGACGATGTACTGCAAAATCTGCGAAGGACGGCCATTTTCCGTGTAAAAACGCGGGATGCGCTTGTTCACGAAGCAGAGTACCTCGTAAGGAATGGTGCCGAGCGCATCGGACACGCGCTCGCACGGGATGAGCGCGCCCG
>USDP01000019.1 GCA_900553545.1 uncultured Eubacteriales bacterium
CGCGCTGGCCCGCCGGTTCCACATCAGCCCGAAGAACGTCCACGCGCACGTCTACGGTGAGCACGGCGATTCGTCCTTCGTGCCCTGGTCGCTCGTCCACATCGCAAACAACCATATCGACAGCTATCGCGACCATTCGCCCGACAAGGACAGCATCGAATGGAATGGCCCGGCGGACTATGCTGACATGGAAGAGTTCGTCAAGAAGTCCGGCGCGCAGGTCATCAAGAACAAGGGCGCGACGTTCTATGCCGTGGCCGTTTCGGTCTGTCATCTGTGCAAGTGCCTCCAGAGCACCGCGGGCACGGCCCTGACCGTCTCGACGCTGATGCACGGCGAATACGGCGTGGACGATGTCTGTCTGTCGACGCTCGCGCTGGTCGACCGCACCGGCGTGCGCGGCAAGATTCTCAACCACCTGACTGAGGACGAGATCGCCAAGCTGCGCCACAGCGCCGATTGCCTCCGGGCCGTCATCGGCGACGTCGAGATCTGAGAACCTCCCGCATCCATTGCCGCCGGGCCGCGCGGAATGCGCCCGCCCCCGGAATCAGAGGTTCCCTGCCAAAACATCCCTATCACGTATTTCCCGACGAGATCGTCCGCAGCGCTGCGGACGATCTCATCGACGCATTTCAAATTCTATAATTGGAGGATACATACACGATGGAATACCGCATCGAGCATGATTCCATGGGCGAGGTCAAGGTCCCGGCCGACAAATACTGGGCCGCACAGACCGAGCGCAGCCACGAGAATTTCCCGATCGGCGTGGGCCTTGAGACGATGCCGCGCGAGATCACCCATGCCTTCGGCATCCTGAAGCAGGCCGCCGCGCGCGCCAACCATGCGCTCAAGCCCGAAAAGATGACCGCCGAAAAGCTCACCGTCATCGAGCAGGCCTGTCAGGAGGTCGCGTCCGGCAAGCTGAACGACCATTTCCCGCTGGTCGTCTGGCAGACCGGCTCCGGCACGCAGTCCAACATGAACGCCAACGAGGTCATTGCCAACCGCGGCAATGAGCTGGCAGGCAAAAAGCTGCTGCACCCGAACGACGATATCAACATGTCCCAGTCGTCGAACGACACGTTCCCTACGGCAATGCACATTGCCGCTGTCCTCGCGCTGGAGGACAAGGTCCTGCCCGCAATCGACAAACTGGCCGCGACGTTCCGCCGCCTCGAAGAAGAAAACGAGGGCATCGTCAAATCCGGACGGACCCATCTGCAGGACGCGACGCCGATCAAGTTCTCGCAGGAGATCTCCGGCTGGCGCACGAGCCTCGAAAAAGACAAAAAGATGATCGAACTTGCGCTGCCGGAGCTGCGCGAGCTGGCCCTCGGCGGCACCGCCGTCGGCACCGGCCTGAACGCGCCGAAGGGCTTTGACGTCAAGGTGGCCGAAGAGGTCTCCGCGCTGACGGGGCGGGAGTTCTGCACGGCGGAAAATAAATTCCACGCGCTGACGAGCAAGGACGAGATCGTGTTCGCGCACGGCGCGCTCAAGGCGCTGGCGGCGGACATGATGAAGATTGCCAACGACGTCCGCTGGCTGGCCTCCGGTCCGCGCGACGGACTCGGCGAGATCTTCATTCCGGAAAACGAGCCAGGCTCTTCCATCATGCCCGGCAAGGTCAACCCGACGCAGTGCGAAGCGGTCACGATGGTGGCCGTGCAGGTCATGGGCAACGACGTGGCCGTCGGCATGGCGGCCAGCCAGGGCAACTTCGAGCTGAACGTGTTCATGCCCGTCTGCATCTACAACTTCCTGCAATCCGCGCGCCTGCTGGCCGAGTCCATCGAGTCGTTCAACGACCGCTGCGCATTCGGCATCCGCGCCAACCGCGAGAAGATGGCGCACAACCTGCACAATTCGCTGATGCTGGTCACGGCGCTGAACCCCTACATCGGCTATGAAAATGCTGCAAAGACTGCGAAAAAGGCGTATAAAGAGAACATCTCGCTGAAGGAAGCGTGCGTGGCGCTCGGCTTCCTGACGGCGGAAAAATTCGACGAAGTGTTCCATCCGGAACAGATGGTCTAACCCCGGAGGACAGAAAATGAAATTCAGTTATTTCCCCGGCTGCACGCTCAAGACAAAGGGCGCGCAGCTGGACACCTGCGGCCGCAAGGCCGCTGAGGCGCTTGGTTTCGAGCTTTGCGAGCTGCCGGAATGGCAGTGCTGCGGCGCGGTCTATCCGCAGGCGACGGACGAGATCGCAACGCGCCTTTCCTCCGTCCGCGCGCTGGCCGCGGCGGACGCCGCCGGACAGGAGCTGGTGACGCTCTGCTCCGCCTGTCATCACGTGATCAAGCGCGTGAACGGCGACATGCAGCGAAACGACGACATCCGCATGAAGGTCAACAACTATTTGCAGCTGGACGTGCCCTATGAGGGGCAGACGACGGTGCTGCACTATCTGGAAGTCCTGCGCGACCGCATCGGCTGGGACGCCGTGGCCGCGAAGGTCAAAAACCCGCTGAAGGACAAAAAGATCGGCGCCTATTACGGCTGTCTGCTGCTGCGCCCGAGCCGCGAGATGCAGTTTGACGACCCCGAAAATCCGACGATCCTCGAGGATTTCATCCGGGCCATCGGGGCCGAGCCGGTCTATTACGGCATGCGCAACGAGTGCTGCGGCGGCTATACCACGATTGAGAACCGCGCCTACGCCTCGAAGCAGGCACAGAAAATCGCAGACAGCGCGAAGGCGCAGGGGGCGGAGCTGCTCATCACGGCATGTCCCCTCTGTCTCTACAATCTGAGCCAGAATACGGACGGCACGCTGCCCGTCCAGTACTTTACAGAACTTTTGGCCGAGGCGCTCGGCGTCGGGGAGGATGCGGAATGAAGGAAGATCTGATGAACGAAATTCAGCGCATCGCCGGCGTCAACCCGCGCAAGTGTATGCGCTGCGGCAAATGCTCCGGCGCGTGTCCGGCCTATGACGAGATGGAATACCATCCGCACCAGTTCGTCTCGATGGTCGAAAACGGCCGCATCGACGAGCTGATGGCCTCGAAGGGCATCTACACCTGCCTGAGCTGCTTCGCCTGTGTCGAGCGCTGTCCGCGCAATGTCGAGCCGGCGAAGCTCATCGAGGCCGTCCGCCTCGCGGTCATCCGCCAGCAGGGCATGAACCATCTCGCGCCGGAGCAGATCCCGGCGCTCCTCGACGACGAACTGCCGCAGCAGGCCATCACCAGCGCATTCCGGAAATACAGAAAGTAAGGGGGGACGAAGATGCAGAGAATCGGTGTATTTGTCTGTCATTGCGGCACGAACATCGCCGCGACGGTAGACGTCGAACGGGTCGCGGAGACCCTCGGGCATGAACCCGGTGTTGTCTTCGCCACCCACTATCCCTATATGTGCTCGCAGACCGGGCAGGACATGATCCGCGAGAAGATCGCGGAATACGCGCTGACGGGCGTGGTCATCTGTTCCTGCTCGCCGCGTATGCACGAGCAGACGTTCCGCAAGGCCTGTGAAAAGGCTGGGCTGAACGGCTACATGGTCGAGATCGCGAACATCCGCGAGCAGTGCTCCTGGATTCACAAGGACAAGGAAGAAGCAACCGAGAAGGCCGTCATCCTTGGCCGCGCGGCCATCGCAAAGGTGCAGCTCAACGCGCCGCTCACCGCGGGCACCAGCCCCGTCACGAAGCGCGCGCTTGTCATCGGCGGCGGCATCGCCGGCATCCAGACTGCGCTCGACATCGCAGAGGCCGGCTTCGAGGTCGACATCGTCGAGAAAAAGCCGACCATCGGCGGCAAAATGACCCAGATCGACAAGACGTTCCCGACGCTCGACTGCGCGGCGTGCATCCTGACGCCGAAGATGGTCGACTGCGCACAGAACGAGAAAATTCATATCTACGCCTACTCCGAGGTGGAGTCGGTCGGCGGCTTCGTCGGCAACTTCCACGTCAAGATCCGCCGCAAGGCCCGCTTCGTCGACGAGACGAAGTGCACCGGCTGCGGCGCATGTACCGAAAAATGCCCGCAGAAGAAGGTCCCGAACGAGTTCAACCTCGGCCTCGACACCCGCCGCGCCATCTATATCCCGTTTGCGCAGGCCGTGCCGAAGGTGGCGACCATCGACGCCGACTACTGCAACATGCTGAAAAACGGCAAGTGCGGCGTCTGCGCCAAGGTCTGTACGGCGGGCGCGATTGACTACAAGCAGCAGGACACCGTCATCGAGCAGGAATACGGCGCAATCGTCGCCGCGACGGGCTTCGACCCGATCAAGCTCGACCAGTTTGACGAGTTCGCCTACTCCAAGAGCCCCGATGTCGTCAGTTCACTAGAATTCGAGCGCCTGATGAACGCGGCCGGCCCCACGGGCGGCACGCTGCTCCGCCCCTCCGACGGCGCGCACCCGAAGACCATCGTCTTCGTGCAGTGCGTCGGCTCCCGGTGTGACGGCGCGCAGAAGGGCAAGAGCTATTGCTCGAAGATCTGCTGCATGTACACGGCGAAGCACGCGATGCTCTGCCGCGAAAAATATCCCGATACCGACGTCTACGTGTTCTATATCGACGTGCGTACCCCCGGCAAGCTCTTTGACGAGTTCTACCGCCGCGCCGTCGAGGAATACGGCGTCCATTACATCAAGGGAATGGTCGGCAAGGTCGTCCCCGAGGGCGGCAAGCTGAAGGTGCAGGCGAGCGATTTGCTCGATAACCGCCAGCTCCATATCGACGCCGACATGGTCGTCCTGGCCGCGGCCATCGAGCCGGACAAGTCGGCCAGAAGCATCGCCACGATGCTGACCGCGTCGATGGACACGAACGACTTCTTCACCGAGGCGCACCCGAAGCTCCGTCCGGTCGAAAGCCCGACGGCGGGCGTGTTCCTCTCCGGCACGTGCCAGGGTCCGAAGGACATCCCCGAGACGGTCGCGCAGGCGTCCGCCGCGGCGGCAAAGGTCATCGGCCTTCTGTGCAAGGACAGCCTGACCTGCAACCCGTGTACGGCCCAGCCGGACGAGATGATGTGCAACGGCTGCTCGAGCTGTGAAAAGGTCTGCCCGTACGGCGCCATTACGTACATCGACAAAGAATTCCGTGGCCCGAACCGCACGACGCTCATCCGCCGCGTGGCCCAGGTCAACCCGGCGGTCTGTCAGGGCTGCGGTGCATGCACCGTTGCGTGCCCGTCCGGCGCGATGGATCTCAAGGGCTTCTCGAACAAACAGATCATGGCGGAGGTGGACGCGATATGCAGGTAAATCACAACTGGACCCCCACCATCGTGGCCTTCTGCTGCAACTGGTGCTCCTACGCGGGCGCGGATCTGTCCGGCACGAACCGGCTCCAGTATCCGGCGAACGTCAAGATCATTCGCATCCCCTGCTCCTGCCGCCTGAACCCGATGTTCATCCTCCGCGCGTTCCAGCGCGGGGCCGACGGCGTGATCCTCTGCGGCTGCCACCCCGGCGACTGCCACTACACCACCGGCAACTACTACGCGCGGCGGCGCATGACGCTGCTGTTCTCGATGCTGGACTTCCTCGGCATCGAGCGCGAGCGGACGAGAGTCGAATGGGTCTCTGCCGCCGAGGGCGCAAAGTTTGCCGCCACGATGAACGACTTCGTCGCCACCATCACAAAGCTCGGCGAGAACCGCAGATTGGAGGACCTGAGATGCAAAGAGTAAAAGAAAAGGCCATCGAGCTTCTCCAGAACGGCACCGTTGACCGCGTCCTCGGCTGGCGCGCGGGCGAGTTTTTCTACGATCTCACGCCCGGCTGCTTCACGAGCGTGGAAGAGGTCGAACGTGATTTTGTGTACAGCGTCTTTTCCGGCGCGAACCTTTCGAAATATCTGATCGCCGAATCCCGCAAGGGCGGCAAGGTCGGCGTGTTCCTGAAGCCGTGCGACAGCTATTCCTTCGTGCAGCTTTTGAAGGAGCACCGCATCCTCCGTGAAAATGTCTACGCCGTCGGCGTCCAGTGCGACGGCATGTGCGACATGGAAAAGATCAAAGAAGCTGGCCTCGCAGGCGTGACCGCCGTCGAGGAAGACGGCGAGACGCTGAAGGTCTCGACCATCTACGGCAATGAGACGATCGCAAAGGACGCCGCGCTGCTCGGCAAGTGCGCAAGCTGCAAGAGCAAGAAGATCGTCACCTGCGACGAGATGCTCGGCGAGCAGGGCGAGGAGATCGCCTCCGACCGATTTGACGAGGTCGCGAAGCTCGAGGCGATGACCGCGGAGGAACGATATGCGTTCTGGCGCGGAGAGCTGTCCCGCTGCATCCGCTGCAACGCCTGCCGCAACGTCTGTCCGGCATGCTCGTGCGAGAAGTGCGTCTTCGATAACCACGACCTCGGCACCGACAACAAGGCCCCGGCCGACAGCTTCGAAGAAAACTTCTTCCACATCATCCGCGCCTTCCATGTGGCGTCCCGCTGCACCGACTGCGGCGAATGTTCCCGTGTCTGTCCGCAGCACATCCCGCTGCACCTGCTCAACCGTAAATTCATCAAGGACATCAACGAGCTGTACGGCGAATATCAGGCCGGCGCGGACTTTGACAGCCGCCCGCCGCTCATGAACTTCACCAAGGACGACTGCGAGCCGTCCGTCGTCTACGAGAGAGGAGGCGCGAACGGATGAAAAAACTCGCACTTTCTGCCCTGAACGACTTGTTCGCGGCGATCAACGCCGCCGAGGCCCTGTACATCCCGGCGGCTGACGCCGCCGGTCAGGCCAGCTTCACCCGCTGGCAGGCGGGCATGCAGCTCTCCAAAAAGCTCAACACCGTCCGCTCGGCCAAGGATCTGTTCTTCCCGCAGGTGGAAAACCTGATGGGCTTCCGTGTCAGCGAGAAGCAGATCGAGCTGATCGAGATGCGCGACGAGACTGCGCCGTTTGTCCTGTTCGGCGTCCGCGCGTGCGACGCGCGCAGCTTTGAAATTCTGGACAAGGTCTTTCTGGCTGATCCGGTCGACACCTACTATCAGGCCCGGCGCGAGCACGGCACGGTCGTCACGATGGCCTGTTCCCGCCCGGAGGAAACCTGCTTCTGTGGCGCGTTTGGCATTGACGCGGCAGACCCGGCGGGCGATGTGACCTGCTGGATCGCGGGCGACGCGCTCTACTGGCGCGCAAACACCGAAAAGGGCGAGGCCCTGACCGCGAAGCTGCCGATGCTGGAGGACTCCGGCGAAGAGGCCGTCGCGGCGCAGCAGGAGGCCACGCGCGCGATCCTGAAAAAGCTCCCACTCGCAAGCCTCGACCTGTCGAAAGTCGGCGCGGGCAAGACGAAGGAGCTTTTCAGCCGCCCCGAATGGAAGCAGCTCTCCGAGGCGTGCCTCGGCTGCGGCACGTGTACCTTCGTGTGCCCGACGTGCCAGTGCTATGACATTCAGGAGTTCACGGGCGGCAAGACGGTCCGCCGCTTCCGCTGCTGGGACAGCTGCATGTACTCCGACTTCACCAAAATGTCCGCCGGACAGCCACGCCCGACGCAGCTCGAGCGCTTCCGCCAGCGGTTCATGCACAAGCTGGTCTACTTCCCGGACAACAACGACGGCTGCTTCGGCTGCGTCGGCTGCGGCCGGTGTCTGGCGAAGTGCCCGATCCACATGAACATCGTCAAGGTCGTCAAAACGTTGGGAGGTGCCGAAGCATGAGACATGACCCTTTGATCCCGGCCATCTGCGTCGTCACCAAGATCCGCGTCGACACGCCGGACGTCAAGACGTTCCGCGTCGTCGGCCTCGACGGCAAAAAGCCCTTTGAGCACATCCCCGGCCAGTGCGCGATGCTTTCCATCCCCGGCGTGGGCGAGGCGCTGTTCTCCATCACGTCCAGCCCCACGGAGCCGGATTTCGTCGAATTTTCGATCAAGAAATGCGGCTGCGTGACCCAGTGGCTCCACGGCATGGAGCCCGGCCAGCAGATCACCGTCCGCGGCCCGTATGGCAACGGCTTCCCGGTCGACACCGACTTCGCGGGCAAGGACCTGCTCTTCATCGCGGGCGGCATCGGCCTCGCGCCGCTGCACTCGGTCATCAACTACTGCCGCTACTACCGCGACCGCTATGGCAGCATCGACATCGTCTACGGCTCCCGCTCGAAGGAGGATCTGGTCGATTTCCAGGAGATCCTTGACGTCTGGTGCAAGGAGGACGGCATCAACGTTCACCTGACCATCGACCGCGAGCAGCCCGACTGGGACGGCCACGTCGGCTTCGTCCCGAACTACGTCAAGGAGCTTGGCTTCGACACGAGCAAGACCGTCGTCATGTGCGGCCCGCCCATCATGATCAAGTTCACGCTGGGCGGACTGATGGAGCTTGGCTTCGACCGCACGCATATCTATACGACGATGGAGCTGAAGATGAAGTGCGCGCTCGGCAAATGCGGCCGCTGCAACATCGGCGACAAATACGTCTGCAAGGACGGCCCGGTGTTCCGCTTCGATCAGCTCGACGAGCTGCCCGACGAGTATTAAGGAGAAAGACAATGGAACAAATGGTAACTGTTTTCCTGTTCGGCAAAAAATATGAAGTGCCGGCGAGCCTGACCATCATGGAGGCCATGGAGTATTCCGGCTATCAGCTGGTGCGCGGCTGCGGCTGCCGCAACGGCTTCTGCGGCGCGTGCGCCACGATCTACCGCATCAAGGGCGACCGCGAGCTGCATGCCTGTCTCGCGTGCTCGACAAAGGTCGAGGACAATATGTACGTCGCGACGCTCCCGTTCTTCCCGCTGGTCAAGCAGGTCTATGATATTGAGCAGGTCAAGCCCACACAGCAGATCATGATGCAGCTCTATCCCGAGATCTATTCCTGCGTCGGCTGCAACGCCTGCACCAAGGCCTGTACGCAGGGTCTGAACGTCATGCAGTACATCGCCTACGCGCAGCGCGGCGAATATGAAAAGTGCGCGGAAGAGTCGTTCGACTGCGTCATGTGCGGCGTCTGCTCGTCGCGGTGTCCCGCAGGCATTTCGCATCCGCAGGTCGCGATGCTGGCCCGCCGCCTGAACGGCAAATATCTCGCCCCGCACTGCGACCATCTGGACAAGCGCGTGGAGGAGATCCACGAAGGCGTGTTTGAAAAGCTCATCGAAGACCTCATGGGCAAGCCCCTGAGCGAGATCCAGGAGCTTTACAACAACCGCGACATCGAAGCGTAAGGAGGCGAGCGGTATGTATCAGGACAAAGCATTGCAGGAATCCATCAAGAAGGTAGAGGCCGCCCGCGCGGAAAACGTCAAGCTCAATCCCCGCCGCATGACGGCGGAGGAGAAGGACATTCTGCTCAAGACCTTCCACCCCGACTATCGCGACAACCAGTTCACCACGCTCCACATCGGTGCGAACAAGGGCGAAAAGGTCCCGCTGGAGCTGTGCGCCCTGCTCGAGGGCCAGTCCCGTCTCGCGGGCCGCGACATCGACCTGACCAAGCCCGACTATGAGGCCGATGTGCTCATCATCGGCGGCGGCGGCGCGGGCTGCTCCGCGGCCATCGAGGCTGACAATGCGGGCGCAAAGGTGCTGCTCGTGACGAAGCTCCGCATGGGTGACGCGAACACGATGATGGCCGAGGGTGGCATTCAGGCAGCGGACAAGCCGAACGACTCCCCCGCGCAGCACTTCCTCGACGCCTATGGCGGCGGTCATTTTGCCGCGCAGAAGGATCTGCTCTACAAACTCGTCACCGAGGCGCCGGAGGCCATCCAGTGGCTCTCGAACCTCGGCGTGGAATTTGACAAGGCCCCCGACGGCACGATGATCACGACGCACGGCGGCGGCACGTCCCGCAAGCGCATGCACGCGGCCAAGGACTATTCCGGCGCGGAGATCATGCGCACGCTGCGCGATGAAGTGCTCAACCGCGGCATCGAGGTCGTCGACTTCACGTCCGCCATCGAGCTGATTAAGGATGAGCACGGCAACTGCGCCGGCGCGGTCCTGCTCAACATGGAGACGAAGGAGCTGATGGTCGCGAAGGCGAAGGTCGTCATTCTGGCGACCGGCGGCGCGGGCCGGCTCCACTATCAGGGTTTCCCCACCTCGAACCACTACGGCGCGACCGCCGACGGACTCGTCCTCGGCTACCGCGCGGGCGCGAAGCTCCTCTATCAGGACACGCTCCAGTACCATCCGACCGGCGCGGCTTTCCCCGCGCAGATCTACGGCGCGCTCGTCACCGAAAAGGTCCGCTCCGTCGGCGCGATGCTCATCAATGCCGAGGGTGAGGCGTTCATGAACCCGCTGGAGACGCGCGATGTCGCCGCGGCGTCCATCATCCGCGAATGCTCCGAGCGCCACAAGGGCGTCAAGACCCCGCTCGGCGATGCGGTCTGGCTGGATACGCCGATGATCGAGATCAAGGGCGGCCCCGGCACGATCGAAAAGCGCATCCCCGCGATGATGCGCATGTTCGGCAAGCACGGCATCGACATCCGCAAGGAGCCGATCCTCGTCTATCCGACGCTGCACTATCAGAACGGCGGTCTGCACATCACGCCGGACGGCATGACGGACGTGGAGAACCTGTTCGCCGCGGGCGAGGTCGTCGGCGGCATCCACGGGCGCAACCGCCTGATGGGCAACAGTCTGCTCGACATCATCGTCTTTGGCCGCAACGCGGGCAAGTCCGCCGCCGCCAAGGCGAAGGATGTCACCGTCGGCAAGCTGACGCTCGACCATGTGGCTGCGTTTGAGGCCGAGCGCAAGGCTGCCGGCATCGACAGCGATCTGCCGTCGCCGCGTCTGCTCCCGGACTACACCAGAAAGACCGAGACTCTTTAATTTCCCTGCCGCAAAGACCACTGCCGCGCGATTTGCGACCAACAAAGCCGGTCGCGCGGCATTTCTATACCCATTTTTCATCATTTTTGATCAAAAGAGCACCGCTCAAAGACAGGCGTGTGCCTCTTCTGGGCATTCACGCTTTCACAATGTGAGGAGAGAAAGAAGAAATGGATTTTATCAACAGCCTCTTTGGCATGGGCACGACGTCGGTCGTGCTGCTTGGTGCGTTTTTCATCGCGTTCATCGGCTATGCGCTCGGCAGTATCCAGGTCAAGGGCGTCAGCCTCGGCACGGCGGGCGTGTTCCTGATGGCGCTGCTCTGCGGCTATCTGTTCACGCAGCCTGGCCTGCAAAATATCCCCATTCTGTCGAAGTTCTACATCGAGGGCAGCGCGTCCACTGCCGTCACGAGCTATAAATTCATTGAAAGCGTCGGCCTTGTCCTGTTCGTCACGGGCGTCGGCTTCATCGCCGGGCCGAACTTCTTCCGCAACCTGAAGAAAAACGCGAAGTCCTATGTGCCGCTCGGTGCGATCATCATCCTGATCGGCGCGGTCTGCACGGTCATCTTTGCGCTCATCCCCGGCATCGGTTCCGATTATTCTACCGGCATCCTCTCCGGCGCACTCACGTCCACGCCCGCGTTCTCCGCAGCGAAGGCCGTCGCCAAGCAGGAGGGCATGGTGGCCCTCGGCCACGCCGTGGCCTATCCGTTCGGCGTCATCGGCGTCGTGCTCTTCGTGCAGATCGTGCCGAAGATCCTCCATGCCGACATGGCGGCGGAGCGCCAGCTCATTCAGGGCGGCGACGAGGAATACGCCCCGAAGGAGATCAAGCGTTATCTCACCGAGTTTGACGAGTTCGGCTTCGCGGCCTTCGGCTTTGCAATCCTGCTCGGCATCCTGCTCGGCTCCATCAAGATCCCGCTGACCGGTGCGGGCTTCGACGGCGCGTGCTTCTCGCTCGGCAACACGGGCGGCCCGCTGATCGTCGCGCTCATCCTCGGCCACTTCGGCCACATGGGCCGCATCAACCTCCGCATCCCGTCCTCCACACTGAAGGTTTTCCGCGAACTCGGCCTGATGCTGTTCCTGATCGGCGCGGGCGTCGAGGGCGGCGTGGAGCTGGTGGCGCAGGTGCAGGCGTCGGAATACGGCGCGATGCTCGTTGTCTACGGCTTTATCGCGGGCGTCATCATGACGACGCTGCCTCTGATCGTCGGCTTCCTGCTGGCCAAGCGCGCGTTCAAGCTCCAACTGCTGAACAACCTCGGCTCGCTGACCGGCGGCATGACCTCCACCCCGGCGCTCGGCACGCTCGTCGCCGTGTCCGGCACGGACGACGTCGCCGCGGCCTACGCCGCAACCTATCCGGTCGCGCTGGTGCTCATCGTGCTGGCCTCCAACCTCATCGGTACCTTCATCCCCTGAGCATCCAAATAACCAGAAGCCCCCGGCTCCAACAGGAGCCGGGGGTTTCCTTGTTTCGGTGGTTTTTCCGGTTCAGCCGCGGGTTTTGCCGCCGGCGATGTTGAGGGTGACGCCGTCGACGTAACCGGCGCGGCCGCTCAGCATGAAGACGACAACGTTTGCTACCTCGGACAGTTTTCCGCTGCGGCCCATCGGGGTCGTGCTCGTTTTCGCGTAACCGGCACGCAGCTGTTCGACCGTAATGCCCCGCGTGTAGGCCAGCGCTGTCTCGTAGCTCAGTGTGCGCAGGCCCGTCGCCTCGAGGATGCCCGGCGCGACGCCGACCACGCGCACGCCCTTCTTGCCGAGCTCCTTCGCCCAGCTGCGGGTCAGCGAGTTGACCGCGTTTTTGCTTGCCGCGTAGACGCTCTGACCCTCAGAGCCTTCAAGGCCCGATTCGGACGACATGTTCACGATCACGCCGCGGCGCTGCCGCACAAGTACGCGCGCCGCGGACTCGGCGCAGAAAAACAGGCCCTTCAGGTTGACGTTCATGACCTTGTCCCAGACCGCTTCGTCCAGTTCGTACTGGTGCCCTTCGTCGACGAGCAGGCGCGGGATGTTGATGCCCGCGTTGTTGACGATGCCGTCCAGACCGCCGAAATGCCCGACCGTGCAACCATCGCATCGACGCTTGCACGGTCGGTCACGTTGGTCGGGATGTAGAGCGGCGTGCCGTTCTGGTATTCCGGTGCTTCCGGGTTCATGTCGCAGACCGCGACGTTCGCGCCGTCCGCCAGCGCTCCTCCACGATCGCCCGGCCAATGCCCGACGCACCGCCTGTGACGATGAAGGCCTTATGTTCCAGCTCCAGCCAATTCTGTTTCATCATATGGTTCCTTTCTGGGGGCTGATCCAGATGCACCTTAAATATCGATCTCGTACCCCGCGGGCATTCTTGCAAGCTCTTCTTCGCGGCGCGCCAGATGGTCGCCGCGCTTCGGGCCGTAGGGGAACTTGTTCTTGCCGGAGAAGAAGTCCGCGCTTCCTCCGCCGTCTGTGCAGCAGTCCTCCTGCATGTACTGCTCCAGCAGGGCGCGCAGCTCGCGTACGCGGGGGTTGGATGCATCATAGCGGTTGGTATCCTCCGGCATGCGGTCGAAGTAATACCAGCGATCCTCGAACGCATGATAGACCAGCTTGTCGTGGTTGGACGAGACGGTGTAAGCGCCCTTCTTTCCGGTGCTGAACTGCGAGTAGACCTCGCTGTGCCGCGCATCGGAGAAGAGGTCGATGCCGTCAAAGTGCTCACCGCAGTACTCGATCCCGGCAAGGCTGAGGAGCGTGGGCGCGACGTCCACGAGCGAGCAGACATCGCTGCGCCGCGCTGCGGCCTGACCGGGGACGCGGAGCATGAACGGGATGCGCAGCGCGCCGTTCAGCATGGAGCGTTTGCCCATCGTGCCGAAATCGCCAAGCATTTCGCCGTGGTCGGAGGAGAAGAAGATGATGGTGTTGTCATACAGCCCGCGTGCCTTCAGCGTATCGATGATACGGCTGATCTGATAGTCCACAAAGGAGATGCAGGCAAAGTAGAAATTGCGGAGCAGGCTGAGATCCTGACGGCTGATGCCGACCTTATCCAGCGTGAACCGGTCGCTCATGAACGCGGCGAATTCCGCGGGATCCTCCGGCATGTACGGATCGTCGGAGACGGTGCGGTACATCTTGTTCCAGGGCGCCGGAGGCGCGAAGGGCGGATGCGGATGGATGAACGAGCTGACCAGAAAGAACGGGCGCGATGCGTCGCAGTCCCGGAGGAAATCTACGCTCCTGTCGCCGATCCACTGTGTCGGGTGAACCTCGGCGGGAAGCTGCGAAACCTGCGGAATGTAGTACATTTCGCTGCGCTGCCCGTTGTAGTCAAAGACGTTTTTATACGCGCCGGAGGTGATGAACTGCGTATACTGATCCGCCGGGTCAGACATTTCCTCCTGCGTGTACCGCGTCTGGAAGCCCATGGGGCCATAGAGATCCAGCGTGTGGTGCATTTTGCCGACGCAGCAGGTCTGATAGCCGCTGCCTGTAAATTTGGAGTAGAAGCCGTTTCCGGTGTAGGCGCTGCCATAGTTGTTGTTGCAGCAGCCGGAGTGCGCCGGATAAAGGCCGGAGTACATCGAAAACCGCGCGGGAACGCAGACGGGGGCAGGCGTAAAGCAGTTGTCAAACACGGTAGACTCCTGCGCCAGCGCGTCCAGCGCCGGAGTGACCAGGCGGCGCGGCTTGCCGGGGGCGTAGATCGTGTCCGCGCGCTGCTGATCGGTAAATAAAAATAAGACGTTCGGTTGTTGGTTCATAAGCCCTCCTTAGAACATGCCGCCGCAGGGCAGCAAGGGACAAAGCTTTAATTGACGCGGCTCTCGAGCCGCTGGATACTGCCCATAAAATTCCGCTGCACGGCGGCATCGGCGGTTTGGCCATTTTGCCACATGGCCTCCACCAGCGCGCCATAGACCGGCGGGACGACCGCCAGGATCATGCGCGCTTTCGGCGAAGCCTTGGCGCAGACGAGCTGGACATATTTCGGGTAGGCGCGGAAAATCCCGCCGGACATCACGACCGGGAATTCGCCGGGAAAGTATTTCTCGGCCGCGAATGTCAGCTCGGACAGCTTGTAGGCGGATTCTTCCACGATGCGCCTGCACACGGCGTCGCCCATCTCCATACCCTCGAACACGGTATGTGCGAAGGACGCAATGTAGGAACGGCCGCCGGCATAAATATTCGCGAGACTGTCCCAGGGCTTTTTGCCAAGCGCCTTTGTGATCAGGTCGGCAAGCACGGTGTATTCGCCGCGCCCGTCGAGATAGCGGCAGGCCTCTTTGAGGCCGGCCTGACCCAGCTCATAGCCGCTGCCGCCGGTGTCGATCAGATAGCCGAGGCCACCGACCTGACGGATGGGCTCGCTGCCGATGATAA
>USDP01000020.1 GCA_900553545.1 uncultured Eubacteriales bacterium
GCCGCCGTATTCGGAGTTCAGGAACGGCTCGCCCTCGTTCTTGTAGCCGCTGTAGAAGTTCTTCTGGCTGCCGGGGCCCGCCTGCGTGGCAAAGCTGTTGACCGTGCTCTTGACGCCGGAGTAGGTACCCGGATACATGTGGAAGGTGTTCACGTCCGTCGGCTGGATGTGGTCCTGGTTGCAGGCGGACATATCCTCGACGAGGAGGTTCGGGTTGATCTGCTTGCAGAGGTTGTAGAGGTAGGTCATCCACTCGTGGGTGGTCATGCCGTCGGCAGCCTTGCCCGCGGTGTGGTTGATGCCCCAGGTCTCGTTGAAGAGGACCTCCATGATGATGGACGGATGGTTGTAGTCACGGTTCAGGTCGGCGCGGAGCGCGTTCTCATAGATCGCGCGGCCTGCGGCCTCCGCGTTGGATGTGTCCGTGGCGTTCATCGCGGTGGCGTGGGGCATATCCTGCCAGACGAAGAAGCCCAGCTTGTCGCACCAGTAGTACTGCAGCGGGTCTTCGATCTTCAGGTGCTTACGGATCATGTTGAAGCCGTCATTCTTCATGGCGAGAATGTCGTACTTCAGGGCCTCTTCGCTCGGAGCGGTGTAGATGCCCTCGGCCCAGAAGCCCTGGTCCAGCAGGCCGGACAGGAAGACGGGCTTGCCGTTGAGGTAGATGTACTCGTAGTTGCGGCCGTCATACTTCGCGGTCGTAACCTGACGCAGGCCGAAGTAGGTGTCGACGGAGTCGAGCACGGTGCCGTTGGCGGCGGTCAGGGTGATGGTGCCGTAGTACAGCTGCGGGTCGGTGTCGGACCACAGCTTGGCGTTCGGGATGCTGATCGCTTCAAGGGTCAGGACGTTCTCGCCCTCCTTGAGCGTGATCTTCTGGCTGCCGGTGAAGCTGGAGCCGGTCGGGACGTCCTCGCCCTTTTCCTCGTTCCAGAGCTTGCTCTGGAAGCTGTAGGAGACGGTGACTTCCTGCTCAGCGCTGCTCTTGACGCTCAGATCGTAAACAACGCTCTTGGTGTCAACCTTGGGGTTGGCATGGGCGTAGTTCAGATAGGTCTCGGTGCGGCTTTCAACGTAGACGCTCTGCCAGATACCGCTGGTGTGCGTGTAGCCGCAGGGAGCGTTGTGGCCCTGCTTGCCGACGAGCGCGGGATAGCTGCTGTCGCCGTAGGAGGCCTTATCCTCGACCCACAGGGTCAGGGTATTGGAGCCTACCACGACCCGATCGGTCACATCGATGGTGAACGGGGTGTAGCCGCCGTTGTGGCTGCCGACCTTAACGCCATTGACGTAGACGATGCACTTCGCGTCAACTGCGCCGAAGTACAGATGCGTGGTCTTGCCTTCTGCGACCCAGGCCTCAGGGATAATCATTTCTCTCTGATACCAGACCTGGCCGCGGTAGGAGGTGTCCTGCACGCCGCTGAGGGGGGATTCCCACGGGAACGGGACGTTGATCTTCGTGGAGTAGTTGGCCTTGGAGCTGTCCTTGAACCACTCCTCGGTGATGCCGACTTCCTTCGCGTCATAGGCGAAGTCCCACCAGCCGTTCAGGCTCTGCCAGTCCTTGCGGTACCAGTCGGGACGCGGATGCTCCGGACGGTCGGACTCGCCGGGAGCCGCTGCGACGGAGAAGCGGGCGGTGCTGAGCACCAGCTTCGTACCGGAGGTCAGCTTGACCACGAAGGTACCGGCCTTCAGGCTCGCCGGGAGCTCGGCGACGATCTCGGTGTCAGTCGTGGAGGTGATCGTCAGGAACTGCTGCGGATTCAGCGAGGAGCCGCTCGCGCCGACGATCTCGGCCTTGGTGACCTTGCCGAGGTTCTTGCCCTTGAGGGTCAGCGTGCCGCCGACGTCGCCCTGGCCGCGGTCAAGCTGCGCCTTGGAGGTGTCGATCTCGGTGACCATCGGGACGTCGCAGTTTTCGGGCAGATAGAAGGCGTTGGCGGGAATGACACGCTTGGTGAGCGTCTGGTCATTCTTCCAGCGCAGGGTGATGTGGGAGCCGCCGGTGGCCTCAAACCACTCGAGCTTGAAGTCGTGGGCTTCGCCCTTCTTCAGGGTGATGGGCTGGGAGCGCTGCTCCTTATCCCACTGGTTGACCCACCAGTCGATGACGAGCTGGCCGTCGATGTAGAGGCGCACGCCGTTATCGCAGTAGAGATAGAAGGTGTAATCGCCGTCCTGCGGGGCAACGATGCGGCCGGTCCAGCGGGCGCCGGCCCAGTCCTGCGCGCCGGTGCGGGTGAGCAGGGTGGACTCCATGTTGGTGGAGGCGATGTTGGAGTCGATCCAGGTGGACTGATATTCCGTGAAGTTGAAGCTGGACTCGTTGACGAGATAGAAGTTGCCGACCAGGCCGTGCTCACCGAATTCGGGGAACTCGACGGTGTCGTCCACAGCTTCTTCCTTCACGGTCCAGGGAATAGAGGCAAAATCAGCCTCGGTGAGGACCTTGCTGTAGATGCGGACGTTGTCCACGCGGCCATCCAGACCGGGGTCCGGCCAGATGGAGTTGCTGCCGATGCGGAATTGCGCGCCGGTCTGATTCATCAGCGCTGCCAGAGAGTCGAGCTTCTGGCCGGTCGGGTCGTCGCTCGCGCAGACCTTGGTGCCGTTGATATACATGGCGGACGAGCCATCCTTGGCCATGGTCAGGATCACACGGCTCCACTTACCATCATCGAGCGTGGTGCCCTTCGGGGCTCTGATCCGGTACTCCTGAGAGGTGTCGCGGCCGATCGTGGTCGCCGTCGTCAGACCGATCGTACCATATTCATTCTTATTGCCCGTCAGCGCGGTGATGAGGTAGTTCTCGCGGTTGGTACCGGCGGCGATCAGACCCATCCAGGTCGAGATGCTGGAGGGCTTCACATCCATGACGATGGAGACGTCGTCAAGGCTGGTGAACGTATCAGCCGGGATCGTCATGCCCTGGGCGGTCGAACCGGAGACGGTGTTGACGAGATTCAGCGTGTTGCCGCCGATCTGCACGTCGCTCGAGACGGTTGCGCCGTTGATGAGCGTGCCGTTGTGGCCGTTGCCGGTCTTGTCGGGCACGTTGGTGCCTTCCACGCCGTCGAAGTCATAGTAGGCCACGAGCGGAAGCTCCTCGATCTTGGGGACCTTCGGGGCCTTCAGCTGCTCCTGCGTCAGGGCGTAGTCATAGACCGCAACATTGTCGATCATCGCGTCGATGCCGGTGTCGGCCTGCCAGAAGTTGGAGCGGCCGATGGTGATGTTCGCGCCGGTGCCGAGAATCTGCGCGATGGTAGCCCTCTGATCGCCGGAGGCAGCAACCTTGCCATCAATATAGATCGTGGAGTTCGTGCCGTCCTGCACAAAGGCCAGCTGGACCCACTTGCCGTATTCGGCATAGCTGGTGAAGCCCTTGCCGGAGATGCGGACACCCGAGGGCACGCCGAGAGAATCGGACTTCAGCTCGGAGTTGACCGTGTTCCGGTTAAAGCAGTCCATCAGAACGACTACATATTCGTTCTTGTCGACATTGCCGACACCGTTGCTGATGTCGATCCAGCCGCCCTGCTTGTTGGCCGCGTGGACGTAAGCGTCCATCATGATGGTCACGCCCTTGGCGGATTTCAGAGCCTCATTGACTCCCTTCGGGAGACGGATGCCGTTCGACTCGTCGCTGACGTTGGTCAGGCCCTTGTTGTTCAGCTCATAGGCCAGACCGTGTCCCTCTGCCTCGACGAAGCTGGGCTGCTGGTCGCCATTCGCGCCGCCGACAGCCTTGGCGTTGTAGCCGTTGCCGCTGTAGTCGGTGAGCGCGCCGTTGTCGAAGGTGTAGTACGCAACGGGCAGACGCTCCTCCGCCGGCTGATCGCCGCCCTCGTCGGGCCGCAGCGCCTTGAGCTGTGCTTCGGTCAGTGCGCGGTCGTAGATCTCGACGTTGTCGAGTGCAGCGTCCATCGCGCCGTCCGGCCAGCAGGAGGGCGTGCCGAGCGTCATGTTCATTTCGCGCTTGGCTGCGCCGCCGGAGAACAGCTTGGTCACGTCGCACTTGAAGTCGCCTTCGCCGGCGAGCTTGCCGTCAACGTAGATCTTCGCCGTGCTGCCTTCCATCAGGAACGCCAGCTGGACCCACTTGCCGATGCAGGCCGAGGAACCGGTGCCATTGTGGATGCGGACGGCCTCGCTGCGGGGGATGCCGTACTCATCGGCCAGAAGCTGGGCGTTGAATTCGCCCGGGGTGTCGGCGAACGTCAGCAGGGAGACCAGGAAGTAGTCGTTGCCCTCGTTCTTGCCGACGCCGGCGTTGATGTCCAGCCAGGTCGGGTAGCTGCCGGCGTCAATGCCGTGAATCTTCGCGTCCATCACAACGGTGAACGCGTTGGCCTCGGACATCTTGTCCATCACGGCCTTGCTGATGCGCAGGCCGTTGCCGTTGTCACGCCTTTTCCCTGTGTTGTTGAGTTCGAGAACCTTGCCGCGGCCCTCTTCAGCCGTGTAGGTCAGGCCCTCGCCGATCGCAGTCGCAGCAAGGTTGCTGCCGCTGCTGTCGTCAAGGTTTTCCTCGTCGAACGTGTACCGTGCGACGGGGCCTGCCGCTGCGTCCTCAGCGCTGACTGTCAGCAGCCCGGTCAGGCAGCCAAGCAGCATCGTGAGGACGAGCAGCATGGATAGTGCGCGTTTTGCCATTTTTCAAATTTCCTCCTTGGTTAATTTTTCTGCGCAGACGCTCCCGGCACGCCCCACGCCTCCTGTCGGGCGGGCCAAATGGGCATAATTATCCCAAAGTATCGCCTGTGCAATAAAAGCGTACCATTTTTTCGGCGAAAAGAAAATGCGATTTCGTAGCATCTTTTTTAAGAAATTTTAGCATCTTTTTGTGATTTGGCCTGAAAATGGAAAAAGATGGAACGCCGACGGGCGTCCCATCTCTATAAAACGTTTCATATTCAGCCGCTCCGCAGCCGGTCCGCCAGCTCGGCCAGAACGGCCACATCGTGCGCGTCCAGACCCGACACGTTGATGCAGTCGAGCCGCTCCAGCCCCAGCAGATAGTCCGTCGAAACCGAAAATGTCCGCGCCAGCTCCGCCAGACAGGCCGTCGACGGCACCGAGAGCCCCTGCTCCCACGAGTTCACGCCGTTGCGCGTCACACCCAGCTTCCGGGCCAGCTCCGCCTGCGTCCAGCTGCGCGATTCGCGCAGCGCCCGGATGGTCTCTGAGATCAATCCTCCGCCCTCCTTCCGCATTCATATCCGAAATTTGATATATTAATTATAGTACTCGCGCGCGATTCATCATTATCAAATTTGGCTCTCCCAGTTGACGGCGCGCCGCGGCGCAGAGTATAATGCTGTTGCGATCGAAAAACAGTGAGCCGTCAAACTGCACAAAAATGAACTTCACTTTCGTGCAGTTTGACGGAGCTTTGAAAAGAATGCTAAAATATCTTAAAAAGTTGCGCGCAAAAAACAAAGACTTTTTCGCTGCGAGCCTTTAGAATAATGGGGAAGGGAGCAATCCCAAACATTTTATGGAGGTAAAAGAAAAATGAAAAAACTGATCGCACTTCTTCTTGCCGTCCTGATGGTTTTCGCTCTGGTCGCCTGCGCGTCCAACGAGGCCAAGACGGAAGAGCCCGACACCACTCCGGCCGACACCACGCCCGCCGACACCACTCCGGCTGACACGACCCCCGCTGACACCACTCCTGCCGACGAGACCCCCGCTGCCACCGGCAACGAAAAGCTCGTCCTCGGCTTCGCACAGATCGGCCAGGAATCCGGCTGGCGTGATGCTGAGACCAACGACATCCAGTGGTACGCTGCCCGTAACCTCGACACCGTCGAGCTGGTCTTCGCCGATGCACAGCAGAAGCAGGAGAACCAGATCAAGGCGATCCGCTCCTTCATCGAGATGGGCGTTGACGTCATCGCGTTCCCGCCCGTTGTCGAGACCGGTTGGGAAGCTGTTCTGACCGAGTGCAAGGAAGCCGGCATCCCCGTCATCCTTGTTGACCGCGGCATCGACGCTTCTGCGGATCAGGACCTGTACACCACCATGATCGCTTCCAATCACGTGTGGGCTGGCGAGCAGGCTGCTATCGTTATGAACGACCTGCTGGGCGGCTCCGGCGTCGTTGTTGAGCTCGAAGGCACCGTCGGTGCTTCCGCTGCTGTTCAGCGTAAGCAGGGCTTCGATGACTACATCGCTGCCAACTGCCCGGACATCCAGATCGTTGCTTCCCAGACCGGCGACTTCACCCGCGCCATGGGCAAGGAAGTCATGGAGTCCTTCCTGAAGACCTACGACAACATCGACGGTCTGTTCTGCCACAATGACGACATGGCTCTCGGCGCAATCGAGGCCATCAAGGAAGCCGGCCTGAAGCCCGGTGAGGACATCAAGATTGTCGGCGTTGACGGCGTCAAGGGCGCTTTCGAAGCCATCCTCGCTGGCGAAATGAACGCCACTGTCGAGTGCACCCCGATCCTGGCCAACCAGATCTTCGAGACTGCTGCCAAGCTGAAGGCTGGCGAGACTGTCGACAAGTGGATCATGTCCGCTGACGGCGTCTACACCGCTGACAAGGTCGATGCTGACGTTGTTGCTGGCCGCGCCTATTAATTCCCCTTACCACGCATAACTGAGTAACTTTATGGCCTCCGGTTCGAGCCGACTCTTCAGCCGGGCTGGAGGCTGCTTTTTTGAAGGAGGACACAGACTTGGATCAGAACTATCTGCTTGTGATGGAGCACATCGATAAGCAGTTCCCCGGCGTGGTCGCGCTGAAGGACGTTCATTTCAACCTGAAATCCGGCGAAATCCACGCACTGCTGGGTGAAAACGGAGCAGGTAAGTCTACACTGATCAAGGTGCTGACCGGTGTAGAGCATATGGACGGCGGCAGTGTCACGCTTGAGGGGCAGTCCATCTCCATCCGTACCCCGCTTGAAGCACAGAAGCATGGCATCAGCACGGTGTATCAGGAAGTCAATCTTTGCCCGGACCTGACCGTGGCAGAGAACATTTTCGTTGGACGGGAGCCGAGAAAGCTCGGTATGATCGACTGGAAGACCATCAACCGCAAGTCCAAGGAGCTGCTCAAGCGGTTCGATCTGGACATTGACGTGACGGCCCGGCTCGACCATTACTCGGTTGCCGTGCAGCAGATGATCGCCATTGCACGCGCCGTCGACATTCAGGCCAAGGTACTGATTCTCGACGAGCCGACCTCCAGCCTTTCCACCGCTGAGGTTGAAAAGCTGTTTTCCATCATGCGCATGCTGAAGGACCGCGGCCTCGGCATCGTGTTCGTCACCCACTTCCTCGATCAGGTCTACGCCGTCACCGACCGCATCACGGTCCTCCGCAACGGCGAGTATATCGGTACCTACGAGACCGCGGAGCTGCCGAAGGTCGAGCTCATCAGCAAGATGATCGGCAAGGAATATGAAGCGCTGGGCAGCATCCCGACCGGCAGCGCTGCCGAGGGGCAGGGCAAGGAGTTCCTGCGCGTCGAGCATGCCAGCAGCAACAACATTTCCGACGTTTCCATCGACCTCAAGCATGGCGAGGTCAGCGGCTTCTCCGGCCTGCTCGGCTCCGGCCGCAGCGAGATCGCCCGTCTGCTCTTCGGCGCGGACCACGCGACCGCCGGCAAGATGTACCTGGAGGACAAGCCCGTCTCCATCCGCAATCCGCTGGACGCCATCCATCATGATATCGCGTTCTGCTCCGAGAACCGCAAGGCCGAGGGCATCATCGGCGATCTGAGCATCCGCGAGAACATCATCATCGCGCTTCAGACAAAGCGCGGCCTCGGCAAGGTCATCAAGTACTCCGAGGCACAGAAAATTGCCGACCATTTCATTCAGGAGCTCTCCATCAAGACTCCGTCCGCCGATCAGCAGATCAAGAATCTGTCCGGCGGCAACCAGCAGAAGGTCCTGCTGGCACGCTGGCTGGCGACCGACCCCGAGCTGCTCATCCTCGATGAGCCGACCCGCGGCATCGACATCGGCGCGAAGGCCGAGATTCAGAAGCTCGTCATGGAGCTGGCCGCCAAGGGCATGAGCTGCGTGTTCATCTCCTCCGAGATGGAAGAGATGCTGCGCTGCTGCAACCGGATGTACGTTCTGCGCGACAAGCAGATCGTGGCCGAGCTTTCCGGCGATGAGATCTCGGAGAGCCGCATCATGGAGATCATTGCAGGTGAGGGAGCGAGTGCGTCATGAAAAAATTCACAAACAGAATGGAGTTCCGCCCGCTGCTCTCGCTGGTGATTATTCTTCTCATCTGCGCCATTCTTTCCGGCGGCGACTTCTTTAAATTGCAGATCGTTGAGGGCCATCTCTATGGCCGTCTGATCGATATCCTCCGCAACGGCAGTAAGTACGTGGTTCTGGCCATCGGCATGACCATGGTCCTGGCCACCGGCGGCACCGACATCTCCGTCGGCTCCGTCATGGCGATCTCGGGCGCTCTGGCCTGTTCGATCGTCGATGAGCGCATCCTCGCGGGCCTTGGCGGCAACGTCGGCGTGGCCGTGGTGCTGGCCCTGCTGGTCGGCGCGCTCTGCGGCGCGTGGAACGGCTTCCTTGTGGCAAAGCTCAAGGTGCAGCCCATCGTTGCGACCATGATCCTGCTGACCGCAGGCCGCGGTATCGCGCAGCTGATCGCCGACGGCAAGATCGTCACGATCACCTCCGACGCCTACTATTACATCAGCGGCGGCTATATCCTCGGGCTCCCCTTCCCAATGTATATCGCGGCGGTCATTCTGGTGCTGGCGCTGCTGATCACCAAGAAGACGGCCTTCGGTCTGGCGGTTGAGGCCATCGGCATCAACTCCGATTCCGCCCGTCTGGCCGGCATCAAGGTCGAGCGCAACACCTGGCTCATCTACATCTTCTGCGGCTTCTGCGCAGCGCTGGCCGGCCTGATCGAATCTGCCGGCATCAAGGGCGCGGGCTGCAACAACTGCGGTCTGATGATCGAAATGGACGGCATCCTTGCCGTCGCCATCGGCGGCACGTCGCTGTCCGGCGGCCGGTTCTCGATCGTCTCCAGCGTCATCGGCGCTCTGGTCGTCCAGACCATCACGACGACGATCCTGGCCTTCGGCATTGCGCCGGAAGTCATCCGCGTGTTCAAGGCGGTCATCGTTATCGTCATCTGCCTGGCACAGTCGCCTGCGTTCCTGGCGAAGCTGCGGGGCGTATTTGCTAAGAAAAAGGCGGTGTCCAACGGATGAAAAAGAAATTCAAGATCAATAATGTTTCGCTGGTCATTGCGATTGCACTTCTGATCGTGATGTACCTGTTCGGCGCGGCCAAGTACAACCGTTTCGGCTCGCTGTCGACCATCCTGAACCTGTTCAACGACAACGCCTATCTGATCGTCGTCTCGGTCGGCATGACGTTCGTCCTGCTGACGGGCGGTATCGACATCTCCGTCGCGTCCATCGTGGCCTTCACCGGCGTGTTTGCCGCGTTCCTGCTCGAAAAGGGCTGGGCGGCCGCTCCGGTCATCGCGCTGACGCTCTTCATCGGCGCGTTCGTCGGCTTCCTTCAGGGCTATGCGGTCCATGAGTTCAAGATCGCGCCGTTCCTGATTACGCTGGCAGGCCAGTTCCTGATGCGCGGCATGTGCGCCGTCGTCAGCACGATCTCCATTCCGATCACCAACGACTTCTTCAAGTCCGCGGCGCTTGCGAAGATTTCCTGGGTCACGGCCTCCGGCAGCCGCCCGAAGCTGTACTATTATGTGTTCTTCGCCATCGCCATCGTCATCATCGCCTGGTACATCCTGCGCTTTACCCGCTTCGGCCGTGCGGTCTACGCCGTCGGTTCCAACGAGCAGAGCGCGCAGTACATGGGCCTGAACGTCAAGGGCGTGAAGGTCGGCGTGTATGCCATCAACGGCTTCTGCTCTGCGCTCGGCGGCATCCTGTTCAGCTTCTATACGCTGGCGGGCTACTCCCTGCAGAACATGGGCATGGAGCTTGACGCCATCTCCTCCGCAGTCATCGGCGGCACGCTGCTGACCGGCGGCGTGGGCACGGTCATCGGCTCGATGGTCGGCGTTCTGATCCAGGGCATCATCCAGACCATCGTCACCTACCAGAACCTGAACACCTGGTGGACGAAGGTCACCATCGCAGCCATCCTCTGCTTCTTCATCGTGATCCAGCGTCTGATCGCCATCCGCGCGGAGAAGGACAAGGCTGCCTAAGTGTATAATTCCGGCAAATCCACGGATTTGCCCCAAAAACAGCACCATTGGCTGCCCTCGGGCAGCCAATGGTAGTCTGCTATCTGCCGCAGTTCGCAGCATTGGACAAGAGAGCCTATGAAAAAGCTGAGCCGACACTTTTTTAATATGCGTCTGCGGAAGAAGATGATCCTGTCGCATTTCGTCATTGCGCTGATCCCGCTGCTGATCTTCTCGGCGGTCCTCGGCAGCAAGATGCTGCGGGATGCAAAGCAGACCTCGACCTCCCATACCGAGCAGATGGTCAATCAGATGAGCGAATCCATCGACGTCTACATCGGGACGGTCGATAAGCTGGTGGACTACGTCATCCACTCGGTCGGTGATCTGCATACCGCCGAGGGTACGCAGCCCGGCATGCAGGAGCTTCTGGAAAATCTTATGGACGCCTACCCGGAGATCGCAGGCATTCTGATCGCCTACTCCGACGAGAGCTACATGACGGCGGGGATGACGCGCATCTCCCGCGACCCGTTCATGGAGGAGCCGTGGGTGAAGACTGCACAGGCGCGCGGCGGCCAGCTCGGCATCATCAGCTCCGCCGTGGGCCGCAACGTCGTGACCAACACGACCTACAGCGCGGACAAGGTCTTCTCCGTGGTCAAGAGCTTTGACCTCGGCGCGGCCGGCGACGGCGTGGTGCTCGTCGACATCCGGCACGACATCATTGAAAAGCTCATCGATTCGCTGTCCGTCAGCGCCAGCAGCTTCCTCTATGTGGCCGACAGCGAGGGCAGCGTCGTTTATACGCCGGCCAATCCCCTGGTCTACCGCATCGACAACCTCTGCTTTGACGAGAGCGATACGACCGTTCAGGTCGATATCCGCGGGCAGAACTACTGGATTTCCAACCATTTCAGTCCCTATACCGGCTGGCGCAGCATCGGCGTGGTGTCCGGCCAGGAATACTTTGAAAATACCCGTCAGATTTTCATCATGCTGTTCCTCTGCGTGCTGCTCAGCTGCCTGCTGGTTGTGATTCTGGCCATCCGTGTGGCTGACAGCGTGACGGGACCGCTGCTCTCACTGCGGCGGCTGATGAAGAACGTGGAAAAGGGCGATTTTTCCGTCCGTTTCCAGACCGAGTGCGACGATGAGATCGGCGAGCTCGGCAACAGCTTCAACCGGATGTTGGAGCGCCTCGAGGCGCTGATCCAGCAGCTTTACATTGAAAAACAGGCGCGGCTCGAGGCGCAGCTGAAAACGCTGCACGAGCAGATCAAGCCGCACTTCCTATATAATACGCTTGATACCATCAGCTGGATGGCCCGCAGCCATGAGGCCTACGACGTGGTCAAGCTGGTGGATGCACTGACGAGCATGTTCCGCATCGGCCTCTCGCAGGGGCGGGATTTCATCACAATCCGTGACGAGAAGAAGCATGTGCAGAACTATCTGTATATCCAGAAAACACGTTATCAGAGCAAGCTGCGTTACCAGATCGAAATTCCGGAGGAACTGGACAACGTCATGGTGCCGAAGCTGATTTTGCAGCCGCTCGTGGAGAATGCGATCTATCACGGCCTGAAGCTCAAGCCCGGCGGCGGCACGATTACCATTTCCGGCCATGAGGAGGCGGGCAAGGTGATCCTGACGGTGCATGATGACGGCGCGGGGGTCCCCGCAGACCGGCTCGTGCTGCTGCAGGAGCAGCTCCGCCAGCCCGGCAATGTGGATACGAAGGTCGGCTTCGGCCTGTTCTACATCGCCGAGCGGATCAACCTCTGCTACGGGCCGGACTATCCGGTCACCATTGAGAGCACCGAGGAGCTTGGCACGACCGTCACGCTCCATGTCCCGAAGGAAGACGAGAAAAGGAGAACGCATGTATAAGGTACTGATTGCCGACGATGAGGCGATCATCCGCGGGGGTCTTGCGCGCTTTGTGGAGAGCGATCCGGAGTTTCGGGTCGTGGCCACTGCGGAGGACGGCCGTGCCGCGCTTGCGCTGGCGCGGGAGCACCGGCCCGATCTGGCGCTGGTGGACATCAATATGCCGTTTATCAACGGCATTGCCCTGACCGAACAGCTGGTCGCCATGCTGCCGGATATTGTGATCGTCATCATTTCCGGCTACGACGACTTTTCCTACGCGCAGAACGCGCTGCGTCTGGGCGTACTGGACTATATTCTCAAGCCTGTCATGGAGGACGATTTTTTCGACCTGCTGCGGCGGGCGAAGGTCCGGCTCACCGAATCGCGCGGGCGGCAGCGCTATCTCAGCTGGGCGAGAGACCAGATGGAGCGGTACAAGCCGTCGCTGATCGACCACTTTTTCCAGAAATGGTCCGCCCGGCAGCTCGACGCGCTCGAGGTCGAGGAGCAGCTGCGTTATCTGAACCTCGTTGTCCCGGCGCAGTATGAGATCACGGCCATCGACCTGCGCGATAATTATGAGCAGCAGACCGACGGCCAGCCCGAGGGGGCGTGGGACGACAATCTGCTCTACTACGCCTGCCAGAATATCGTGGAGGAGCTCTATTCTGCGGAGACGAAGCCGCAGAGCTTCCGCGGCCAGAAGGGCAACCTGATGGTGCTCGCGCCGCAGCTGCCGAACGACCGCTCGCAGCGGCTTCTGGCAAACATCAAAGAGATGGTCGAGCGCTATCTGCCGGTCAAGGCGACGCTGGCGCGGGCCACCGGCAGCGGGGAGCAGAATGTCCCGGATGTGATTGACCGGGCCATGGAGGCGCTGGAGGATCAGATCCAGTATTCGATCGTCGTCACGAACGCCCTGCAATATGTCGAGCGGAACCTGAGCAATACCGAGCTCTCGCTGCAAATGGTGGCGAATGCACTCTTCGTTTCCCCGCAGCATCTCAGCCGCGTGTTCAAGCATGAGACCGGCGACACCTTCGGTACCTTCCTCACGCAGGCGCGCATCCGCCGGGCGATGGTGCTGCTGCGCCAGCCGAAGCTCAAGATGTACGAGGTCTCCTCGCGGTGCGGCTATTCCTCGCAGTATTATTTCAGCAGCACCTTTAAAAAAGCGCTCGGCATTTCACCGAACGAATACCGCAAGAACATTCTGGGCTACGGTGGTGAGAAGTTTGAAAAGGAGAAGTAGGGCGCTTGCGCTGCTGCTGGCACTGTGCCTGCTCGCGGGGCTGCTTGGCGGCTGCGCGGCACGGCAGACGGAGGTGCAGTACCTGATCGGCGTCTCGCTGGCCAACCTCAGCGAGCAGTGGCGGCTGGTGCTCAAGCAGGAGCTGGAATCCGAAGCGGAAAAATATGAAAACATCCGGCTCGTCTTCTCCGATGCTGCCGGTAGCAATCAGAAGCAGGAGGAGGATATCCGCCGCCTGGAATACGGCATCGATCTGCTGATCGTCTCTCCGGCGGACGTGGATCAGCTGATCCCGGTCATCAGCGACGTGTATGCGCAGCTGCCGGTCATCGTGCTCGACCGCGCGGTCGAGGGCTACGACTATACGCTCTTCATCGGCCCGGACAACCAGCAGATCGGCCAGCAGGCCGGTGCTGCGGTGCTTGCGCTGTTGGATGAGGAGCAGAGCCACGCGGGCGTGCTGGAGCTGATGGCCGAGGGCTATGCCAGCCAGGAACGCAGCGAGGCCTTCGCAGAAGTGATGGATGCGGCTTCCGTCAAGGTGTTCCGGCGGGCGCTCGGCAACCCGACGCGCGACGGCGCGCAGGATGCGCTGCTGGACAATCCGGAGCTGCTGGACGGTGTGCATGTGGTCTTTGCGCACAATGACTACATGGCCTACGGCGTGCATCTGGCGCTGGAGCAGCTCGGGCGGAGAGACGTCCGGGTCGTCGGGCTGGACGGCTTTGACGGTGAGGAGGGCGGACTGCGTCTGGTGCAGAAGGGCCTGATCGACGCGACCGTGACCTGCCCGACCGGCGGACGCGATGCCATCCAGAGTGCAATGGAGATTCTGACGAACACCTCCGGCGTGCCGAAAAAGATCATTCTGCGCAGTCATACGCTCAGCAGTGATACTGTGGACGAGTATCTGGCCGCGCAGAAGCAGGAGACCGTGGCCTCTGCAACGGCGCCGCGGGTCGGCTATGTCCAGATCCAGGAGGAGAACAACGGCTGGCGGAACGCGAACATGCAATCCATCCACAAGGCCGCGCGCGATTTTGGCGTGGACCTGACTGTGGCTGAGGTCCCGCCGGTGCTGGAGGAGCAGATCATCCGGATGCGCGAGTTCATCGAGCAGGATATGGATGTGATCGTGCTTACGCCCGGCGTGGAAAGCGGCTGGGACGAGGTTTTGCAGGAGGCGAAGGATGCGGGCATCCCCGTCCTGCTGTCCGACCGTAAGGTCGACTCCTCCATCGAGCTCTATACCTCGTTCATCGGCGCAGACTTCCTCGAGGAGGGCCGCCGCTGCGCGCGGTGGCTGATGCAGGCCACGCAGGGCCGCGACAAGGTCCGTATCATGGAAATTCAGGGCTCGCAGGGCTCCTCCCCGACCTGGGAGCGGAAGCAGGGCTTCGAGAGCACGATCGCTGAGAACGCGCGTTATGATATCGTCTATTCCACGTTCGGCAATTTCTTAACATCCGGCGGTCGGCAGGTGATGGAGGACTATCTGCGCGAACATGACTGGGACATCGACGCGATTTACTGCCACAACGACAGCATGGCGCTCGGCGTGATCGAGGTTTTGCAGGAGCACGGCATCGTACCGGGCAAGGATGTGCTCATCATGTCCATCGACGGCACGTCGCTGGGTCTGGAGGCGCTGAAAAAGGGCGAGCTGAACTGCGTGGCGGAGTGCAATCCGCTGCTCGGCCCGCAGCTGATGAAGGCCATCATCGATCTGGCGGCCGGCA
>USDP01000021.1 GCA_900553545.1 uncultured Eubacteriales bacterium
CGGGCGGCCAATGGTCGCCCGCCTCTCCGATTTTTTGCCGCACCATGTAGGGGCCAATGCACCAAACACGGTCGAGCAGCATATCATGATGGGCAGGGAGGGATGCTGATGGCGAGTTCCGGGACCATTGTGATACAAATTTACACATCGGATGCGCGGCTGCCGTTACAAGACGCCTCGATTGCCGTGACGCGGCACGGCGCGGCAGGCACGGAGCTGGTCGCGTTCCGCGTGAGCAACTACGACGGGATGACCGAGCCGATCCGGGTGGAGACGCCCGACTTTTCCGAGAGCCAGCAGTCCGGCGCTGCGGAGCAGCCGTTCGCCAGCGTGGACATTGAGGCCGAGGCCGTGGGCTATGGGCGCATTTTCATCCGCAACGCGCAGATCTTCGCCGACCGGCAGACTGTGCAGCCGCTGCGCCTGATCCCGACGCCGTCTCTGCCGGAGAGCTATACGCGGACGCAGGTCGTCGACGTGACGCCGCAGGACTTGTAAGGAGGTGGAAGCTTGCCGAGCGTTTATCCGGTCATCCCGGAGAGCATCGTCGTACATCTCGGCGCGCCGACGGCATACGCCGAGAATGTGACGGTTGCGTTTCCAGACTACATCAAGAACGTGGTTTGCAGCGAAATTTACCCGACGTGGGAAGAATCCGCCATCGTGGCCAACACGCTGGCGATCATCTCGTTCGCGCTCAACCGCGTATACACCGAGTATTATCCCAGCCGGGGATACAGCTTCAACATCACGAACTCGACGGCCATCGATCAAAAGTACATTCAGGGCCGGAGCCTGTTTGAGAACGTGGTGCAGATCGTGGACGAAATTTTCAACAGCTATCTGCGCTACGCAGGCTTCATCGAGCCGCTGGCCGCAAAATTCTGCAACGGGACGACAAGCACGTGCGACGGCCTGAGCCAATGGGGTTCTCAGAGCCTTGCGCAAAGCGGCGCGACGACCGCCGAAATCCTGCGGAACTATTATGGGGACAATATCGAGATCGTGCGGAACGTGCCGGTCGAGGATGTGGGCAACTCCTATCCCGGTTCGCCGCTGCGGCAGGGGGACATTGGTCAGAATGTGTCGCGCATCCAGATCGAGCTGAACCGCATCTCGCAGAATTATCCGGCCATCCCAAAGGTCGAGATGGACGGTGTGTTCGGCCCGGCGACGGACGCGGCGGTGCGCGCGTTCCAGTCGATCTTCTCGCTGACCGTGGACGGCATCGTCGGGCAGGCGACGTGGTATAAGCTGATCCTGCTCTATGTGGCGGTCAACAAGCTCGGGGAGCTGCGGTCAGAGGGGCAGACGTTCCTCGGCTTTTCATGGGAATATCCGGAGTCGATCGAGCCGGGCGAAACGGGCGGCAAGGTGACGCATCTGCAATACATGCTGTCGGTGATCGCGGAGTTCATCCCGGAAATTCCTGCGCCCACCATCACGGGCCGCTATGGCGAGGAGACGGAGCAGGCCGTCGCGGCATTTCAGACCTATGCGGGCCGCGAGGCGACCGGGACGGTCGACCGCGAAACGTGGGACGAAATCTACGCGCAGTATCAGGGCATCCGCGTAACGGTGTTCGGCGACGGGGAGCTGTTTCCGTTCTCGCAGTTCCCGGGCGAGGCCGCTGTCCCCGCGTTCGCGCGTCAAAACGGAAATGCCGCGCGGAGCCGGTATCAGGATTCGACGCGCTTTGTGCAGTATCCGGGCATGGTGCTCTCAAACGGGATGCGCGATTCGGAGGTGGACAGATGAACGACGCGGACTTCTACATTGGAAAGCCCATCCGGAGCCTGCAAACCATGCTCCGCGTGATCGCGGCGGCAGACGAAGCCATCCCGCAGGTCGTGCCGGACGGCATCTACGGCCCGGACACCGAGGCCGCCGTGACGGCGTTTCAGGCCCGGCATGACCTGCCACAGACGGGCGAGGTCGATCAGGCGACATGGAACCGGATTGTGGATGCGTATCTGAAGCTCGGCAGCTTCGTGCTGCCGCTCGAGGCGCTCCGCATCCGCTGGCAGCCGCAGCAGAGCATCGACGCCGGAGACGAAAACCTGCACCTCTTCCCGATCCAGGCGATGCTCGCGGCGCTCCCGACCCGATACTGTAACCTGTCCGCGCCGCCGATCGATGGCGCGCATGGCGCGGCGTCCGTCGCCGCCGTGCGGCAGCTGCAAACGCTCTGCGGTCTGCCCGCAAACGGCAGCGTCGACCAGACGACGTGGGATCATCTCTGCAAGCTCTACGCGCTGGCCAGCGGCGATGGGGATGTAGTAAGGCTTTGACTATCTTTTTGGGAAAAACTCTGCTATAATGACCGTAATACGTATCTTGGAGGCCGGTCATGGCGGAGTTTTTACCCATTTCCAAATCTGATATGAAACGGCGCGGCTGGGCGCAGTGCGACTTTGTATACATCATCGGCGACGCCTACGTCGACCATCCGTCGTTCGGCCACGCCATCATCTCCCGCGTGCTTGAAGACGCGGGCTATAAAGTCGGCATCATCAGCCAGCCGGACTGGAAAAACCCGGCGTCGATCTCGGCGCTGGGGAGGCCGCGCCTCGGCTTCCTTGTGATGGGCGGGAACATGGACTCGATGGTGAACCACTATGCGGTCTCCAAGCGGCACCGGCAGACCGACGCCTACACGCCGGGCGGCGTGATGGGCAAGCGGCCGGACTATGCCGTGACGGTCTACTGCAACCTCATCCGGCAGACCTACCGCGACGTGCCGGTCATCATCGGCGGCATCGAGGCGAGCCTGCGGCGGCTGGCGCACTACGACTACTGGTCGGATAAGCTCAAGCGTTCGGTGCTGCTGGATTCACAGGCCGACCTTTTGATCTACGGCATGGGCGAGCGCGCGATCGTCGAGGCGGCGAACGCGCTGAACGACGGGATGAACATCCGCGACGTCACATACATCGACGGGACGGTCTTCCGAACGCGCGAGGTCCCGGACGATCTGCCTGCGATCACACTGCCGTCCTATCCCCCGATGCAGGCGGACAAATCGGTCTATGCCAGGAGCTTTTACCTGCAATATCAGAATACCGACCCATTCTCGGCCAAGCGGCTCATCGAGCCGTACAGCGACCGCGAATTCGTCGTACAGAATCCGCCGCAGAAGCCGCTGACGCAGGCCGAGATGGATCACATCTACGATCTGCCCTACACGCGGACGTATCACCCGAGCTATGAAAAGGCCGGCGGCGTGCCCGCGATCTCGGAGATCAAATTCAGCCTGACGAGCTGCCGCGGGTGCTTCGGCGCGTGCAATTTCTGTGCGCTGACGTTCCACCAGGGGCGCATCATCCAGACGCGCTCGCACGAGTCGATCGTCCACGAGGCCGAAAGCCTGACGCATGAGAAGGACTTCAAGGGCTACATCCACGACGTGGGCGGCCCGACGGCAGATTTCCGCCAGCCGGCGTGCAAAAAGCAGCTGACGAAGGGCGCATGTCCGAACCGGCAGTGCCTCTTCCCCGCGCCGTGCAAAAATCTCGTCGCCGACCACAGCGACTATCTCGCGCTGCTGCGGAAGCTGCGGAAGGTGCCGGGCGTGAAGAAGGTCTTCATCCGGAGCGGCATCCGGTTCGACTATCTGCTGGCCGACCCGTCGGACGTATTTTTCAAGGAGCTGGTGCGCTATCACATCTCCGGGCAGCTGAAGGTCGCGCCGGAACATGTGTCGGATGAAGTGCTCAAATACATGGGCAAGCCGTGCCACGCGGTCTATCAGCAGTTCGTGCGGAAATATCAGGAGCTGAACCAGCGTGAGCACATGGATCAGTACGTCGTGCCGTATCTGATGTCGTCACATCCGGGCTGCACGATGGCAGAGGCCGTGAAGCTGGCGGAATATCTGCGCGACATCCACCATCAGCCAGAGCAGGTGCAGGATTTCTACCCGACGCCGTCCACGCTCTCGACCGTGATGTACTATACCGGTCTCGATCCGCGAACGATGCAGCCGGTCTACGTCCCGCGCGACCCGCACGAGAAGGCAATGCAGCGGGCGCTGATGCAATATAAAGACCCGAAAAATTACAAGCTGGTGCGCGAGGCGCTGATCCTCGCGGGGCGGGAGGATCTGATCGGATACGGGCCGGAATGTCTCATCCGGCCGCCGCGCGGCGCGGGCGGAACGGCAAAAAAGCCCGCCGCCCCGAAAAAGAGCACAGACAGAAAAGCAGCCCCGCCCAAAAAGAATCCCGCGAGGCGCGGCAGAAAATAATTGTAATCCCGCCCCTCTCGATTTTCCAGCGCCCCTACAAGTTCTATCGAAAAGTGCCGCAGAGCGGAGCCTGTACTAACCAACGCTTTCCTCTCATATAGTGTTCCAGACGAACAAAACGAGGTGGAAACATGGAACATACAGGCAATCATATCACCCTTTGCGGCACGCTGCGGGCGCTGCCGGAATATTCGCACAGCAACCATGAGCGGCGCTTTTTCCGCTTTGAGCTGGAGGTGGAGCGGCTGTCCGGGACGGCGGACGTGCTGCCGGTGATGGCAGCGGAAGACGTGCTGATGGCAGCGGATCTGTTTGCGGGTGGGCGCTTCCTCGTGGAGGGGCAGATCCGCTCGTTCAACTCGCGGGCCGAGAGCGGGCGGCGGCTGATCATCTCGGTCTTTGCCGAGTCTGTCACGACGACGGAGCAGCCGCCGCAGAACGACGCCGTCCTCACCGGCGCAATCTGCAAGCCGCCCATCTATCGCCGGACGCCGCTGGGCCGTGAGATCTGCGACGTGATGCTCGCCGTGCCGCGCCAGTATCAGCGGACGGACTACATCCCCTGCATCCTCTGGGGACGGACGGCGCAGTGCGCCGCAGGCCTGCCCGTCGGGGCGCAGATCGCGCTGGCGGGGCGCTTGCAGAGCCGGGGCTACGTCAAAGTCCTGCCCGAGGGAACCGAGGAACGCACAGCCTACGAATTGTCCGCAATGGAGCTGGAAATTCTGGAAGAAAATTTCTGATTTTCTGCAACGCTTTCTCAAATTCTTCGTCTGGATAGATAAACACACAAAAGAAAGGGGAACCCCAACATGAAACAGCATCGAATTCTTGCACTGTTTTTGAGCGTCCTTTTGCTTACGGCCCTGCTGACCGGCTGCGCCGCGAGCAGCATAAACATGGCCGCCGACACGGCTCCGTCCGAAGCGCAAAACTGGAAGACGGAGAGCGCTGCCGCTGCGGAAGAGTGGGGCTACGACACCCCGGCGGAAGCGCCGGCGGAGACGGAGACGGCCTGGGATGACGCGGCGGACACGGGCTTTACGACCAGCGCCGCCGGGAACGCGGAACTGGACACGGGCGATAATCAGTCGCTCTCGGACTACGCAGCCAAGATCATCTACTCGGCGAACATCTCGGCGGAGACGACACAGTTTGACGAGGCCGTGGCGCGGATCGAGGCGATGGTGACGGACTATCAGGGCTTTGTAGAAAGCTCAAACGTCTACGGCAATACACGCTACAACGACGACGGGACGACCACCGTGGTCGACCGGCACGCGAGCTATGCGCTGCGCATCCCGGCGGACAGATTTGAGCAGTTCATGTCCGAGACGTCGTCCATCGGCAACGTCCTGTCCTCGAACCGCTATGCCGAGAATGTGACCTCGACGTACACGGACTATGAGGCGCGGCTTTCCTCGCTGCGGACGCAGGAAGAGCGGCTGCTGGCCATGCTGGAGAAGACCGAGGACGTGGAGAGCCTCGTCGCGCTCGAAGAACGACTGGCCGATGTGCGCTATGAGACGGAATCCATCGAGCGGAATCTGCGGAACATGGACATGCAGATCCGTTATTCGACTGTTTCCATTGATCTGGACGAAGTTGAAATTTACACCCCGACCGTGACCGTGCAGCGGACGTTCGGCGAGAAGTTCGCCGATGCGTTCTCCGACGGCTGGCGCAGCTTCGGCCACAGCTTCCAGCGCTTCATCCTGAATCTGACCGAGGCGCTGCCGTCGCTGATTTTGCTGGCGGTGATCGTGGTCGTGGTGGTCGTGATCGTGCGGCGGTGCGTGAAAAAATCCCGCGCGAAGAAAGCCGCAAAACAGGCCGAGGCCCCGCAGGACGAACAGAAGTAATCACAAAATCCCCGGCTTCCATGGAAGCCGGGGATGATTTTTATTCATCAGATGTACTGCTGCGTGACAACGTCGATGATGCCGCGCGTGGTGATACGGAGCGTTGGAATGACCGGCAGCGCCATGAAGCTGAGCGTCATGAACGGGTCAATGCCCTCCTTGACGCCGAGCTTAAATGCGGCGGCCTTCGCGCCCTCGAGCTTTTCGTTCATCTCGGTCAGCGGGCAGTCGGACATGATGCCCGCGATCTCCAGCACGACGTTCCCGCGGATCTCGCCGTTTTCGACCACCACGATGCCGCCGTGCTGCTGCACGATCTGATTCGCGGCAAAGGCCATATCGTCCTCATTCGTGCCGACGACGATGATGTTGTGCGAATCATGTGAGATGGAGGTCGCCACCGCGCCTGCCTTCAGGCCGTAGCCCTGAATGTAGCCGAGTCCAATGTGGTGTGTGTTCTTGTGGCGCTCGATGACCGCGATCTTCAGGATGTCCTTCTCGAGATCGACCCGGTCGGAATACCCATTGTCGGTCGTGACGATCTCGCCGGGGATCATGCCGATCACGCCGCGCGGGCGCGTGTCCTTGAAATCATCGGGCGTCAGCGTCCCAACGTGGAACGTGTCATGCGCACGCTCGTCGAGATACGTCTCGATCTCCGGGGCAGGGAAGTCGAGCAGTGTCGTGCCGTCCCAATAGAGCTTGCCCTTCTTGAAGACCATCTGGACGTTGAAATCCTTGAAGTTGTCGATGATGGCAAAGTCCGCCAGATAGCCGGGCGCGATGGCGCCGCGGTTGTTCAGCAGGAAATAGCGCGCCGCATGGTGGCCCGCAGCCTTGACGGCGATGATCGGGTCGACACCGTATTTGTTGATGGCCTCGCGGCAGATGTAGTCGATGTGGCCCTTCTCAAGCAGGTCGTTCGGATGCTTGTCATCCGTGCAGAACATGCAGCGCTCGGCATACTGCGGCGTCAGCAGCGGAGCCAGCGCCTCAAGGTTCCGCGCCGCCGTGCCCTCGCGGATCATGATGAACTGTCCGCGGCGCAGCTTCGCCAGCGCGTCCTCGATGTCGGAGCACTCGTGGTCGGAATAGACGCCCGCAGCGATGTACGTGTCGAGATCCTTGCCGGACAGGCCCGGCGCGTGGCCGTCGATCTTCTTGTGGTGCGCCTGCGCGGCGACGATCTTCGCGACGACCTCAGCGTCGTTGTGCGTGACGCCGTAGGCGTTCATCATCTCGGCGAGGCCCTGCACGCGCGGATAGTCGTAGAACGAATCGATGGCGCGATAATCAAGATTCGCGCCGCTCTCGTCCATCGGCGTCGCCGGGACGCAGGACGGCAGCATGAACCGCACATCGATCGGCAGGCCCTCGGTCGCCTGGAACATATAATCAATGCCGTCGGTGCCCATGACGTTGGTGATCTCGTGCGGATCGGTGATGACGGTGGTCGTCCCGTGGACGAGCGTCGCTTTTGCGAACTCGCGCGGCGTGACCAGGCTGGACTCGAGGTGGATGTGCGCGTCGACGAAGCCGGGGCAGACGATCTTGCCGGTCATGTCGTATTCGACTTCACCGTCATACTGCCCAAGTCCCACGATCAGGCCGTTTGCGCACGCGATGTCACACGTGCGCAGCTCGTTCGAGAAGACGTTGACATACGTCGCGTTTTTCAGCACCAGATCGGCCTTTTCCCGGCCGGAGGCCGCCTCGATCACACGCTTTTTGCGCAGCAATTTCCGTTGAATTTTTCCTGCGTAGCTCTCCATCGGTACTGCCATAGGGTTCATCCTTTCTTATGTTTATGATTAGCACAGATTATAGCACAGCTTCGCGCACTTGTCCATTCCACCGGACAGAATTCTTTTTGCGATTATCGAAATTTTGTGCTATACTGGATTCACATCAAGAGGTGATCTGTTATGAAGCTGCTCATGCACATCTGCTGCGCGCCCTGCGCGAATATGCCCATCGACGCGCTCCGCGCCGACGGCATCGACCTGACCGGCTATTGGTACAATCCGAATATCCATCCCTTTACCGAATACCGCGCCCGGCGCAACTGCTTGCAGGAATACGCAAAGACCATCGGCCTGCCGCTGCTCGTGCGCGACGACTATGGCCTGCGCCCCTTTGTCCGCGCTGTAGCGGACGACATTGCGGGCCGCTGCGTCAAGTGCTACGAGATGCGCCTTTTCGAGGCGGCACGGATGGCGAAGGAGGGCGGCTTCGACGCGTTCACGTCCTCGCTCTTCATCAGCCCCTATCAGCAGCACGAGCTGATGCGCGACGTGGCCTACCGCGCGGGCGAGGAATACGGCGTGCAGTTTTACTATCAGGATTTCCGCCCGATGTTCCGCGACGGGCAGACCCGTGCGCGGGAGCTGGGCTTCTACATCCAGAAATACTGCGGCTGCGTATTCTCCGAGCAGGAACGCTATCAAAAGCCCTCGCGCATCATCCCATAACCACCGGCCAAAGTCCAAAATTCTACAATAGACGCGTCATTGCGAACCAGCCCGCACACTGGTGTGGCAATCCCGTGGATCTTCATGGAGTCTAAAATGGAGCAACGCTCCCCATAACACTCCTATCAATGCTCATGTATGATAAGGAAGCACGATTCGCGTTAAAATTTTTCTCGTTCCAGTCAGAGAAATTCACTCTGACTGGAACTTTTTTGCGCCCCTATACAGGAAAATCGAGCTTGCCGACGAAAGAGTAGTAGATTTCAATCTCCTGCCGCCGGGTGCCGTCTTCATCGCGGCTGCCCTCATGCACGATAATTTTGTCTATTCTCCAGAGTACGTTTGCTTTTATAGGACTCCTTTTCGGCCTTGAAATTCACCAAACATCCAAGGTATTCCCTACGTTCGAGGATGTGCGCGACGGTATTATCTGCCCAGCGGCATTCATGGCCGGGATGATAACGCCTTGTGCTGCCGGTTCTGCGAAATTCCAGCGTTCCGGGCGTCGGGATTTCCTGCTCTGTCAATATCTGGGCAATTCTGGTCGGGCCATTGCCTGCCAGACACAGACGGTATATCTGCTGGACAACAGGGGCGGTTTTCTCATCTACAATAAAATTGCCGTCCTTGTCCATGAGATAGCCGTATACCGGTTGACTGGTGGTGTGCTTTCCGCTCATCCCTTTGGCTCGCTTGGAGGCTCGGATTTTCTTGCTGGTGTCCCGAACGAACCACTCATTGAACAGGTTTCGCAGTGGAGTCAGGTCGTTGTCGCCTTTAGCGCTGTCCACGGTGTCATTGACGGCAATGAAGCGGACGCCTTTCTGTGGGAAAATCATTTCCGTGTACATACCGACTTGCAGATAGTTTCGACCGAGTCTCGACATATCCTTGACGATAACTGTCCCGATTTTCCCGGCTTCGATATCTGCAAGCATTTTCTGAAAGTCAGGACGGTCAAAGTTCGCACCGGAGAAACCGTCATCGGTGTACCATTTCAAGCTGGTGAAGCCGTGCTGTTTGGCGTAGCTCTCCAAAAGCAACTTTTGATTTAGAATTGAGTTGCTCTCGCCTTGGAGTTCATCTTCATGCGAAAGTCTTGAGTAAAGAGCAGTGATTTTGGGTTCTGTCTGTCTTGCCATAAAACCCTCCGTTCCGACAGACGAACCCCACGATTCCTATTCAATTATACCACCGAAGCGGTTGCCTGTTCAAACGATTATGCACACTAATTTGCGAATTCTTGTAGTTTCTCTTTGCAAATGCGGATAAAAAATAGGCAGCGTCAATGCTGCTGCCCAACCTGCGTTTCTGCAATCTCTGACCGCAGAACGCGCATCATCTTTTCCGCCGCCGTGACGGTTGTGGTCGGCTTATAAAAGCCATATACAACTAAAATAGAATTTCCCAGACGCGTTTCAGTCACACAATCCGCATTTTGAATATGGGAATATCATTTTGCCTTTCGTAGACCGTTTCCCCAAGGACACCGAGCTGTATCGAGTGATGACCACCAAGCCGAACGAGGTGAGCGGCGCATGATGGAGCTTGATGCGATTTTCTGCGGCGACGCACTGAATGTGCTGCGCACGCTGCCGGACAACTTTGTGCATTGCTGCATCACCTCGCCGCCCTATTATGCGCTGCGGGATTATGGCGTGGATGGGCAGATCGGGCGCGAGGAGAGACCTGCGCAGTATGTGGTGCGGCTGACGGAGGTATTTTCCGAGGTTCGGCGCGTGCTTCTTCCAAGCGGCACGCTCTGGCTGAACATTGCGGATACCTATTGCGGCACCGGCAGCAAAGGCGACCATCTGGACCCGAAGAATCCAAGCGGCAGGAACGAACAGGGTGTATCGCTTGCGCAGCGAGTGAAAAATGTCAAAGCAAAGGATATGCCGACGGAAGCGGCTATGAGGCGCGCTTCACGCAGTGCGGCATCTGTACGCTGATGAAGAAGCTGGGGCTTTATGACCTGACGCCCGCCATGTGCCATCTGGACTATACGATGGGCGAGGCGGGCGGCGCGTCGAACTTCGTGCGGGAGTATACGCTCGCCTCCGGCGGCCCATATTGCGACTGCGGCTATCAAAAGCGCAGCTAAAGTAGGGGCGGACGACTCTGTCCGCCCGCCCCCCGCCGCAGTGAAATAAGCCTTCTCCGGAGGAGAAGGCTTTCGGGCGACCGTTGGCCGCCCCTATGTTCACAACAGGAACTGTAATCAAATTCGTAGAGACAGCCATAAAAAACGGGCGCAGCCATCCGGCTGCGCCCGTTGCTGTTCTGGAATTAAAGCGCCTTCTTGGCGGCCTCGACGAGGGCCTCGAACGCGGCGGGATCGGCGATAGCCAGCTCGGAGATGGCCTTGCGGTTCATCTCAATGCCAGCCTTCTTCAGGCCGTTCATGAAGCGGGAATAGTTGATGCCGAACGGAGCGACCGCCGCAGAAATACGGGCGATCCACAGCTGACGGAACTCGCGCTTCTTCAGCTTGCGGCCGACATAAGCGTACACGCCGGACTTGTAGACGGCCTGCTTGGCCATCTTAAAGTGGCGGGACTTGGAACCCCAATAGGACTTCGCCAGCTTCAGGGTCTTATTTCTTCTTTTGCGCGTCATCATTGCGCCTTTCACTCTTGCCATGATTGAATCCTCCTATGTTATCAGTCCGTCCCTAATTATTTGTAGGGAATCATTTTCTTGACGGTATCTTCCACGGTCACGTCGGCGTAGCCGTTCTTGCGAAGGTTACGGGTGCGCTTGGTGGTCTTCTTCGTGAGGATATGGCTCTTGAAGGCGTGCGCTCTCTTGACCTTACCGGTCTTGGTCAGGTTGAATCTTTTCTTTGCGCCGCTATGGGATTTCAGCTTAGGCATAGTGGTTCTCCTTCCGTTTGTTGCGTTTTGCGAAAATTATTTGGAATTCTTGGGGCTGAGGAACATGGACATATTGCGTCCTTCGAGCTTCGCGTCCTTGGCGACGGTGGCCAGCTCGGCACAGTCAGACCCGAATTTCTTCAGCAGGTCTGCGCCAAGCGAGGTGTGCGCCATCTCGCGGCCGCGGAAACGAACGGTGACCTTCACTCGGTTGCCATCCTTCAGGAACTTCATGGCGTTTTTGACCTTGGTATTAAAGTCGTTGGTATCGATGCTCGGGGACATACGAATCTCCTTGACCTCGACGACGTGCTGGTTCTTCTTCGCTTCTTTTTCCTTTTTCAGCTGTTCGAAGCGGAACTTGCCGTAGTCCATGATCTTGCAGACCGGGGGCGTGGCGTTCGGCGCGATCTTGACGAGATCGAGCTCCTTTTCCTCGGCAAGCGCGAGGGCTGCGGCCGACGTCATGATACCAAGCTGATCGCCATCAGCTCCGATCACGCGAAGCTCCTTGTCACGGATCTCCTCGTTGATCTGATGTTCTAATTTACCGATGATGAAGCACCTCCATACGCAAAGTGCGGATGCCGCAAGGCACCCGCACATAACTTCGCACTGACTCCCGAAAGGGAGGTGAAAGATATGAACCTCTTCGCGCAAGCTGGAGGTGAGGGCGGCCAAACGGCTCCTTCTTTGTTTTCTCCGCATATTATAGCGGGGAAATCTCCTCTTGTCAATACAAATTTGCAAATTTTCAAGCGGTTTTCTGTAAATACCACGCGATGAGCAGATCGGCGACCTCGCCGTAGGACTGCACGCCAGACTCCTCGCTGAACGCCTTGAGATAGGCGTCGTTGACCTTCTGCGCCGCGTCCTGAACCTTGCCCTCGTACTGGGCATAGTGCTCGTTGGCGGCCTGTGCGTCGGCGCGGACGCCGTCTGCGACATTCTTCCAGATGCTGGCGGCGGCGCTGCGGTCGACCTTGGCGAGGGCGTTATTACAATAGATGTAGGCGGCAAAGGCACCGGAGTAGCGGAAATCGTTCCTCGGGTTTTCCATGCACGCCAGATACGCACAGAAGTTTGCCTCGTCCTCGGCGGCGACGGCCTGCCGGTGGGCGATCTCGTGGCACATCGTGAACGGGACCCACGCCTCATAGGTGTCGGGGTTGACGCAGCTCTCGCCGGTGAAGCAGATGAAGATGCCCGTCGTGCCGAACTGGCTGAACAGCCGCCATGAGAGCAGCGATTTGACCGGATCAACCGCGCCGTCGAACTGCGGATAGGCGCTCCGGAGCGAAAGATAGCCGTCCCCGGCCTGCTTCGAGAGCGTCTGGAAATCGGCGAACTGCGCGCGGCCCTGCTCGTCGCGCTGGACCGTCCCGGCATACTGCGTGGCCTGGGCGGCATAATAATTCGTGGCTGCAATCAGTTCTTCCTTGCTGTATTCGCGGACGTCAAGGCCGAGCGTCTCGCCGACGCCGGGGCCGAAGTGGTTCAGCCCCCAGAGACCCGTGAACAGAAAGACACCGACGCACACCGCCAGCAGCACGCCCGTCAGCCAGTTCAAAAAGCCGCGGCGGCGCGTGAAGATGCAGACGAACGTATAGAGCAGCCAGAGGATCGCGAGTCCCGTCAGCACCTCCCAGAGCGCGATCGGCAGCAGCGCCGACACCGAAGAGAGCGCCGCGAGCGCCTTGCGCGACCACGCGGGATAGAACGAAAAGACAAACTGCGGCGCGTATTTCGCCGCCGCGAGCATCAGTCCGGTCAGAACCAGAAAAATCGCGGACAGGATCGCCCGCCCAATGGCTTTCATGAGATCTCGCATCCTTTCCAATGGGAATTGCACCTAAGTATAGCACAAACGGCGGAAAATAGAAACTGTTTTTTGGCGGTGCGGTTGACTTTAAGAGAGTTTTTACTATAATAGTAACGTTAATGAAAATCACGTCGGGAGGACGGATGAATGATGAAAAACAGCGAAAAGACGATGGATAAGATCATCGCGCTCTGCAAAAACCGCGGCTTCGTGTTCGCCGGGTCTGAAATTTACGGCGGCCTCGCCAACAGCTGGGACTATGGCCCGCTTGGCGTGGAGTTCAAGAACAATGTGAAAAAGGCATGGCTGAAAAAGTTCGTGCAGGAAAGCCCGTACAACGTCGGCCTCGACGCGGCCATTATCATGAATCCGCAGACGTGGATCACGACCGGCCACGTGTCCAGCTTCTCCGACCCGCTGCTCGACTGCAAATCCTGCAAGGCCCGCCACCGCGCGGACAAGCTCATCGGCGAGGAGCATCATGAGGTCAATGTTGACGCGATGAGCTTCGATGAGATGGACAAGTTCATTGCCGAGCACGAAGATATTGTATGCCCCGTCTGCGGCAAGCATGACTTCACGCCCATCCGCAAGTTTAACCTGATGTTCAAGACCGCCATCGGCGTCACCGAGGACTCGTCCTCGACCTGCTATCTCCGCCCGGAGACCGCGCAGGGCATCTTCGTCAACTTTGCCAACATCCAGCGTACCACCCGCCGCAAGCTGCCGTTCGGCGTTTGCCAGGTCGGCAATCACGCCGGGCAACTTCACGTTCCGTACCCGCGAGTTCGAGCAGATGGAATGTGAGTTCTTCTGCAAGCCGGGCACCGACCTCGAGTGGTTCGCCTACTGGAAGGAGTACTGCGTCAACTGGCTGAAATCCCTCGGCATCCATGAAGAGAATCTCCGCCTGCGCGACCACGAACCCGCTGAACTGGCGTTCTATTCCCGCGCCACGACGGACATCGAATATGCGTTCCCGTTCACCGATTGGGGCGAACTGTGGGGCATTGCCGACCGTACCGACTATGACCTGAAGCGTCATCAGGAGGCGTCCGGCAAGGATCTGACCTACTTCGATCAGGAGACGAACGAGCACTATATCCCCTACGTCATCGAGCCGTCCCTCGGCTGCGACCGCGTGGCGCTCGCGTTCCTCTGCGAAGCGTATGACGAAGAGGTCATCGACGCGGAGAAGAACGACGTGCGCGTCGTGCTGCACCTGCATCCGGCGCTCGCGCCTTATAAGGCGGCCATCCTGCCGCTGAGCAAGAAGCTGGCCGAGCCGGCGAAGAAGCTCTTCCAGGATCTCTGCCCCGACTTCATGCTCGACTACGACGAGACCGGCTCCATCGGCAAGCGCTATCGCCGCGAGGACGAGATCGGCACGCCGTACTGCATCACGGTCGACTTCGCCACCGTCGGCGACGAGAAGACTCCGGCGGACAACGCCGTCACCATCCGCGACCGTGACACTATGGAACAGGTGCGCGTGCCGATCGCGGAGCTGAAGACCTGGCTCGCCGAGCATACAAAGTTTTAAGTTCGAAAAAGGCAGGCCATTGCCCTGCTGTACCCT
>USDP01000022.1 GCA_900553545.1 uncultured Eubacteriales bacterium
CTCCCTTGTGTAAAGGGAGGTGTCAAAAATCGAAGATTTTTGACGGAGGGATTGTTGTTTCACGATTTTCCAACGCACCTCAATAGACGCTATAGGGGCGGGCAATGCCCGCCCCCAACACCTAAGACATTTACCCCATGCAGGAAAGGATCGCCATGCTCAAACTACCAACTCGACAAACCGCGCCCCAGAGCGCAAAGACGCTCTGGAAAAACGCGAATCTGAAGGTTCGGGATTTTCTGAACTCCATGTGCTTCTCCGGGCCGAGCTTTCTCGGGATGCTGATCTTCTATCTCGTCCCGTTCGGCGTGGTGATCTACTATTCGTTCATCGCGGGCGTCGTGGACAACAGCTTCGTGGGCCTGAAAAACTATATCGCCGTCTTCAACAACGCCGCGTTCCGTACCGCGGCGAAGAACACCGCCGTGTTCACGGGCCTCGCCGTGCCGCTGGCGGTGGTGCTGTCGATGCTGCTGGCCCTGATGCTCGAGGCCCGCATCCCCGGCAAGAGCCAGTTCCGTACCTGCTTTTTAAGCCCGATGATGGTGCCCATCGCGTCCATCATCCTGATCTGGCAGGTGCTGTTCCATTCGAACGGCGTCGTCAACGAATTCCTCATGGTTTTCGGCGCGGACAAGATCAACTGGCTGAAATCCGACTACTGCATGGTCGTCATCGTCAGCCTGTTCCTCTGGAAAAACCTCGGCTATAACATGATCCTGTTCATGGCCGCGCTCAACAATATCCCGAAGGAGCTGATCGAGGCGGCGGAGCTGGACGGCGCGACGGGCAGCTACATCTTCTTCCACATCAAGCTGCGCTACCTCTCCCCGACCGTCCTGTTCGTCACGATCCTGTCCATCATCAACTCCTTCAAGATCTTCCGTGAAATTTATCTGCTCACGGGCGATTACCCATATGATGGGCTGTATATGCTCCAGCATTTCATGAACAACATGTTCAAGCATCTCGATTATCAGCGCCTGTCCGCCGCAGCGGTTTTCCTCGCGATCGTGATCGTGATCCTGATCGCGCTGCTGTTCCTGATCGAAAATTGCTTCGGAAAGGACGTGGAAGGATGAAAAAGAAGCGCTATTTCTCCCGCACGGTCATCGTGCTGCTGGCCATCCTGTTCGCGTTCCTCTTCGTCATGCCGACGCTGCTCACCATCACGAACTCGTTCATGACGCAGAGCGAGATCACGGCCAACTACGGCCAGGTCTTTGACAATGCCAAGGACGGCAAAAGCTACATCTCCAAAACCATCAACCTGAAATTCATTCCGGACAAAGTCTCGTTCAGTCAGTATTGGACAGTCCTGCTTAAAAGCCCGGATTACATCTATAAGCTCTGGAATTCCATCATCCTCACCGTGCCGATCGTCTTTGCGCAGCTCATGGTCGCGTCCATCGCGGCCTACGGCTTCACGCGCTGGCGCGGCAAGGTGCGCGATTCCATCTTCTTTTTCTACGTGATCCTGATGCTCATGCCCTATCAGGTCACGCTCGTGCCGAACTATCTGGTGTCCGACTGGCTCGGCATCCTGAACACCAAGTGGGCCATCCTGCTGCCCGGTGCGTTCGCGCCGTTCTCAGTATTTCTGCTCACGAAGTTCATGCGGCGCATCCCGGTGTCGCTGATCGAATCGGCCAAGCTGGACGGCGCGGGCGAGTGGCAGATCTTCTGGCGCATCTGTCTGCCGCAGTGCCGCGCGGCGCTCTATTCCATCGCCATTCTGGTCTTTATCGACTATTGGAACATGGTCGAGCAGCCGCTCATTCTCCTGCCGGATGCGTCGCAGCAGCCGCTGTCCGTCTATCTGTCGCAGATCAACGCCGGCGAGATCGGCATTGCCTTCGCCGCCGCCGTCGTGTATATGATCCCGGGTCTGCTGCTGTTCCTGCACGGCGAGGCGTATCTTGTCGAGGGCATCGCATATTCCGGTTCTGTCAAGGGTTAACCGCAACGAGAGAGGATATTTACCATGGAAGAAACAAAAGTCAGCAAACGGGAATGGGTCAAGACCGCCGCGATCATCTTTCTGGCGATCCTGCTGGTTCTGACCTTCTTCTCCAACACGATCATGAACGCGACGCTCCCCGAGGTGGCCGCGCAGCAGATCGAGGGCGGCACGATCAACGCCAAGATCCGCGGCTCCGGCACGGTGGGCGCGAACGAGACCTATGACGTGACCATCAACCAGACGCGCAAGATTGCGAGCGTTCTGGTCAAGGTCGGCCAGTCGGTCAACGCGGGCGACACGCTCTTTTTGCTGGAATCGCAGGAGTCCGACGAGGTGAAGGCCGCGCAGGACGAGCTGGATCAGCTGGAGCTGAGCTATGAAAAGTCCCTCATCGACGCGGGCAATACCTCGGCCAAGGAGAACCATGAGGTGCAGAAGGCCCGCGATGCCTATAACGAGGCCCTTGCCATCTACCATCAGTACAGCACCATGGACGCCACGCGCCTGGCCTCGGAGCAGGCCAAGGCCGACGCTGCGCAGAAGGCTGCCCAGGCCAATTATGATTCGCTTCAGGAGCAGTACACCACGGCGTCCAGCGATAAGACGTATACGGATGCGCAGGCCGCCGTTACCGAACAGACGGCCAATGTCAAAAGCTTAAAGGCCAGCATCGACGAATATACGCAGAAGCTCCGCGAATTGCAGACCGGCGCACCGACAAAAACGGTCGAGCAGGTCAATACAGAGATTCAAGCCGCGAATGATGAACTGAATCGGCTTCTGACGGCGAACGCTGCCGCGATTGCAGAGCATGAAGCAAATTATAAACGCCTGTCGACATTGGCGGGCGGCCGCGATGAGGTCATGGCTGCATACTGCAATATGAGTGATGATGAACTTGCCAAGGCGCTCGGTTCTTATACGGGCGGAGAAACAGGCAATGATGGAACAGTCAGCACCCCGGCTACGGCGAATACGGATGATGCCAGAGCCGTCAAAGCGGCCTATGCGGCACTGAAAGACTACTATGCTGCGAAGTCTGCGCAGGAGGAAAGGCTGACGACGCTGCAGGCAGAACTGGAAGTTGCACAGAAGTACACCACCACAGCGCAGACCATTCAGCAATACCAGGGCAAACTGAATACGGCGACGTATGATCTCAATACGGCGCAGAACACGCTGAACAATGCCCAGAACATTGTCAACCAGTACGACAACAACCTCAAGGCCCTGAAAGCGTCCGTCGATCAGGCCAAGAGTACCCTGACGGCGGCGCAGGAGGCCGCGACCAAGCTGCAAAACGCGGCCACTGCCGCCGAGACAGTCAAGTCTACAAAATCGGCTCTGGAAGAGCTGCTCTTCACGCAGCAGCTCGGCGACTCCTCTTACCTCGACATGCAGGCCGCGAAGGAGAACATCGAAAAGAAAAAAGAGGCGCTGGCCAAGCTGACGGCCAACGCAGACGAGCTGGAGGTCAAGGCGAAGGTCGGCGGTGTGATCGCTTCGATCGAGGTCACAGCCGGCAATTCCATTGGCCCGGATACTCCGCTGGCCAAGCTGAACGTGGCCGACCGCGGCTACACCATCAAGATTTCCGTCACCGCCGAGCAGGCCAAGCGCGTCAAGGTCGGCGACAAGGCCGACGTCGTCAACTATTGGGGCGGCAATGTCGAGGCCGTGCTCGAAAACATCGCGCGCGACCCGAACACCAGCGGCAACAATCTCCTCGTCTTCAAGCTGACCGGCGATGTCGACCCGAACACGAACCTCACCCTCTCCATCGGCCAGAAGAGCGCAAGCTACGACGCCCTTGTCCCGAACTCCGCCGTCCGTACCGACAACAACGGCACGTTCGTCCTGGCCCTGACGTCGAAGTCCACGCCGCTCTCCACGCGCTATACGGCGACGCGCGTCCCCGTGCAGGTGCTTGCGCAGGACGATACGATGTCTGCCATCTCGGGCATCGGCGCGGGAGAGTTCGTCATTACCACATCCACCAAGCCGATCGAAGCGGGCACGCAGGTCAAGCTCGCGGATAACGGATGAGCGGCCGGTTCGAAACGGCGCGGAAGGCCAAACCGCCGAAGCCCCCGCGCGAGAAAAAGCCCCGGAAAAAGCTGCAACGCCCCGGCTGGAAGACACTGCTGCTCCTGATCCTGAACATCACGCTCGCGGCCCTTTCGGTGCTCTGTGCCGCGCGGCTGACCGAGTATCGGAACCTGCTCCGCACGCAGGAGGCGGCAGACCGCTGGCGCGGCCAGAGCGAAGAGCGATTCGCGCAGGTCTCGGCCTTCCTCCCGGTCAACGAGACGCAGGACGTCTCCGCCGTCCGCACCTTCCGGCAGAAGCTCGATCAGGCCATGATCGACGCCTCGCTCGAAGCGCCCGAGGGCGGCAGCCTCTATCAAGACGCCTGGTCCGGCACGGCGACGTCTGTCGCCGTCTCCGGCCCGGCGGGCAAATCGAACGTCAAGACTTACGGCGTCGGCGGCGATTTCTTCCTGTTCCATCCCTACACGCTCCTCTCCGGCTCGTATATTGCGGAGACCGACTTCGCGCAGGACCGCGTCGTGCTGGATGAAAACCTCGCCTGGCAGCTCTTCGGCAGCAGCGACGTCGCGGGCATGGAGGTCACGATCGGTGGGCGGAATTATCCCGTCGCGGGCGTCGTCCGCCTCGAGGACGACAAGGCCACCAAAAAGGCCCTGACCGACCCGGCGCTGATGTTCATGAGCTTCGAAGCGCTGAACGCCATCCAGGAGACGAAGTTCGACACCTATGAGATCGTCATGCCCGACCCCATCTCCGGCTACGCGCTGAGCGTAATTAAAGACAAATTCCCGCTGGGTGACGGCGTCGCCGTTGAAAACTCGAACCGGTACAGCGCGCTCAGCCTCGCGAAGGTCGCGCTGGCCTATGGCGAACGCTCGATGAATACGCATGCCGTCATCTATCCCTATTGGGAGAACGCCGCGCGCCTCACCGAGGACTACGCCGCCCTGTTCCTGCTGCTGATGGTGCTCTTTGCCATCACACCGGCCGTGTTCGTCCTCGTCTGGCTGATCCGGACGATCAAGCGCCTCATCACCGAGGCCAAAGATAAGACCGTCACCGCCATCGAGGAAAAGATCGAGCAGAAAAAGGAAGAACATTACGTCCGCACCGGCATCTGAACGCCCCCAAAGGCTCCCCTTGATTGCATCAAGGGGCCGCGAAGCGGGGGCGCGGGAGTGAATGACATGCCGGTGGCATGTCAGAGCCGCGCCCCGGAATGCCCGCAGGCATTTGGCGCGCAGCGCCTGAGGGGATTAAGGCCATCGATGGTTGACAATCCCTCCGTCACGGCTTCGCCGTGCCACCTCCCTTTACACAAGGGAGGCTTTGACCGCTGCGGCGGGGATGGGCGGACGACTCTGTCCGCCCCTACAACCGTCCCCCGTCAGCCTTTGCCGCAAAGAAATTCTTAAAAATATTCTTAGAGATTGCAATCTGGATATTTTATGGTACACTGTAAGAGAGTAAGAATCCCCTTTTGGAATGGAAAAACATGAAAGAGGTGTAAAAGATGAAATTTACAAAGAATCGGCTTTTGAGCCTGCTGTTGGTTCTGGCCATGATGCTGGCCTTTGTGCCAAGCGTGTTTGCAGTAACACATGATGATACGCATACACTGGTCTGGCAACTTAAAGACGGCAAACACGTCCAAGTTTGCACAACTCCTGGTTGCGATTATACTCCGGCTGCCGAACATGATCCTAGTTGGGCTACAACCTATACAACAGGTGAGAATGGCAAGCACTACAAGGCATGCACCGTTAGTGGCTGCACGCTGCACGATAAGGAACATGACCCCGTTGGCACTTGGCAAGAAGGTACCGATACCAACGCCGGCAAGCATGTACGTGAGTGCAGCACGTGCCATACGGTCGATGTTCACGACCCCGCTCCGACTGGCAATTGGTTGAATGATAAGGACAACCATTGGAAAGCATGCTCGAAGTGCACACTTCCCGCCTCAAAAGCTGCACATACTTGGGATACCGCTAAAGAAAGTCTTATCTGCTCCACCTGCCAGTATACTAAAATTGCCTCTGTCAGCGTGAGCTTGGATAAGAACACAGTTACTGCTGCTTCGACAATGCCGACCGCAACGGCCACGGCCACTGTCACAGCTAAAGACGGGACTTTGACTCCAGATCAGCAGAAGGTCACTTGGTCGAGCAGCGACACGGCTGTTGCAACAATCAATGAAAATGGCGTCATTACCGCAGTTAAGCCCGGCAAGACCAACATTGTTGCCACTGCGCTCGATGGCACAACCAAGAATCAGGCAGAGTTCATCGTGAAACCCAGAACACCTGCTTTTAAGGAAACAACGCTTGGCACTGAAAAGATTTCGTTTGGTCAAACCAAGACCTACACCCTTCAGAACCCCACTTCTGCGGACTCGGGTACCCTGACTTACGAGTGGTATGTTGACTCTGAAAAGCAACTGTCTACAACAAAGGTCATGACCACGAAGAACACGCTTGCCGCTGGCACGCACACTGTGACCTGCAAGGTTTACACAACCGTGAACGAAGTCAACAGTGAAGCAGCTACAATTACCGGTACATTGACCGTCGTTGCTCCGTATCGTGTCAAGGTTTCAAGAACTTACACCGGCACGAACACGGTCGGTCAGGTTGCTGCATACAGCGCGACCCTCGAAAAGTACACTGGCGCTTCCACAAATGACGGCTATGCTGCGGCGGAATACGGCACTGGCAAGGATTATACGTCCTTCGTGATTGCCACCGACAACCCCAAAGTTGCCTATAACAGCGGCTCCGCCATTTCCATCAATGGCTCGACCTTCTATCTGAACATGTACTCCGCCGGCACGACTTCGCTGACGGCTACGATGTATCAGTCCTCTACGCCGACTGCCAACATCCCCGTCGTGAACGGCAGCATCACGGTCTCTGCGGCTGAGGTCTCCAACATCTCCATGAACCCGACGACCTCGACCTACGCGCTGATCGACACCACGACGCTCCTCAACGCGATCTACTCCGCGACAAACAGCAGCTCGCTCTCGAAGACCATCACGACGAGCAGCATCGTCTTCAACGGCAACGGCTACGGCACGTTCTCCACGACCGGCTCTTCCGGCTCCAGCAGCTATACGTTCACCAATACGTCGTATGCTTCGAGCTTCTACTTCGTCCCGTCCAGCTCCTACACGGGCTTCACGTCGCCGAACATGTACATCACCTACACGGCATACTCTTCGGACGGCACGATCGCGACTGGCAAGATCTATTTCACTTCCGCATCTTCTATCACCTACAACGCGACGGCCAGTACGCCGGTCTATTTCAAGGCGTCTGATTTCTCCGACTACTTCAAGACGGCTCTGGGCGGCACGTACAACTCCTCCTACTACACGCTGAGCGAAGTCACGTTCGGCACACCGCGTGTCTCTAACAGCTCCGTCACTTCCGGTACGCTGTACTACAACAACGGCTATGTCTACTCCACCACGAAGGTTCCGGCGGCCAACCTCGGCTACGTGAGCTACACGCCGTCCAGCTCGACCTACACCTATACCGTCTCCATCCCCTTCACGGCCTACGGCACGTACTACTATGGTTCCACTGCCACAAAGACCGTCTCCGGCACGGTGACGATCAAGGTCAACGACGGCCACGTGATCACCATGGTCGGCACCGACTTCAAGTCGGCCTCCATCTGGAGCGACATCACCTCCAAGCATCCCGGCGTGAGCTACGTCTCGTTCTCCCAGCCGCAGAGCACGGTGGGCAAGCTGTATTACGGCTATAGCTCCATCGCCAGCAAGGGTTCGCTCGTGAGCTACACCGACCGCTTCAACAACAGCAACTATAACTACTCCTACGCGAACACGATCAAGAGCATCGACGGCATCTACTTCGTCCCGGCGGCTGACTGCCTCGACACCGTGACCCTGACCTACACCGCTTACACGTCCGCCACTGCGACGACCGGTGTCAGCGACACGATCACCTTCACCATCACGAAGAAGACCGCCTCGTCCGTCTTCAACGACGTCACCGCCTCCAACACCGGCAAGTGGTCCGCCGACGCCATCGACTTCCTCGCGCGCAACAGCATCGTCGAGGGCGGCAGCTACGGCACGTTCAACCCGAACGGCAACATGACCCGCGGCGACTTCGTCCTCATGCTCTACCGCATGGCGGGCAAGCCCTCCGTCTCCGGCATCTCCAACCCGTTCACCGATGTCAAGTCCTCGGATTACTACTACAACGCGATCCTCTGGGCCTATCGCAACGACATCGTGACCGGCGTCGACGCCAAGACCTTCGCGCCCAAGAAGAACATCACGCGCGAGCAGATCGCCGCGACCCTGTACCGCATGGCCGGCAGCCCGTCGACCTCCGGCTATCTGACCGGTTACTATGATTACGCCAAGATCCACAGCTATGCGGCCAACGCCATGCGCTGGGCCATCAGCAACGGCGTCATCACCGGCAGCAACGGCTACCTCACCCCGACCAACAACGCCACCCGCGCACAGGTCGCCACCATGCTGCACCGTTATCTCACCAAGTAACCCCCAGTATCAAACCGGCCCTGTCTTCGAAGACAGGGCCGGTTTTTGATACGGTTCGAAATTGACAGGAACTTTCCAGTGTGCTATCTTGATATCAGAAAACTGCTGCTGAAACGAGGTGACGCCCATGCGCCCGATGCGCCCCGACAAGTCCATCCGCGTCCGCAGGCTGCGCGTCCCGTCGCCGCATGGAGGCATCCCTGCACTGCTGCTCTCGCCGGTTGATGCACCGTCCAACGCCACGGGCGTTTTGTGGCTGCACGGCGGCGGCTATGCCGTCGGGATGAAGGAGATGGTATATGCCTCCCGCGCAGCCGATCTGGTGCGGGACTTCGGCGCGGTCGTGCTCTCGCCGGGATACCGGCTGTCGCCGCTGGCTCCCTACCCTGCCGCGCTCGACGATTGCTTTACCGCACTCCACTATCTGAAGCAGCACGCCGCCTCGTTCGGTGTTCGGAGCGATTAGCTCATGGTCGGCGGCGAGAGCGCGGGCGGCGGGCTGTGCGCCGCCGTCTGCATCCGCGCACGGGATGAAGGAGCGGTAAGCGTCGCCTTTCAGATGCCGCTCTATCCCATGCTGGACGACCGCGACACCGCCTCCTCGCGTGACAACCACGGCCGCGTCTGGAACACACGCCGCAACCATCTCGCGTGGCGGCTCTATCTGCGCGGCACGGATCGCGCATCTCTTTCGCCCTATGCCGCGCCCGCGCGGCTGACCGACTTTTCCGGGCTGCCGCCCGCCTATTCGTTCGTCGGCGACGGCGAACCGTTCTACGCCGAGACTGTCCGCTATTTCGAGCAGCTGCGCGCCGCAGGGATTCCCGCAGAGCTGGACGTCTATCATACCGATCTGCACGCCTTTGACATGCTGGAGCCGAGCGCGGCATTGAGCGGGGAGGCAGCGGGCAAATTTCATGCGCACTTTGCCGCTGCGCAGGCCCGCTTCTTCGCGCCGCAGCCTGGCGAATAAGCCATTTAAATATGCCAAAACCGGCGATTCCGCTCTGGAATCTCCGGTTTTTGTGACATATCATTCAGACGCACTGCGTCATGATGCGAAGAATTTCTTCATCCGTTGCGCGCATCCCCTCGCGCCCAAGCCGTCCGATGTTGCGGATCGTCCGCTCCACGCCCTTGCCCACAAGGCCCTCGCCCGAATAGAACTGCTGCCCGTCGCAGTACATCTCATAGCCCAGGATGCCCGTCTCAACCGCCGTGGCGATCTTCGCCGCGCAGGACGGCTTCGCGCCGTCGCACACGATGCCGGACGTGATCGCCAACGCGTTTACCAGCGTATGCGCGATCTCCGCATATCCGCCGCCATGCAGCCACGCGATCGCCGCGCCGGCGGCGCAGCCCGCGCTCACCGCGCCACAGTACGCCGAGAGCCGCCCGATGCCCGTCTTCAGATGGATCGTGAGCAGATCGGACAGAAGCACCGCCCGAATCGTCTTTTCCTCCCCAACGTTCAATTCCTTCGCATAGACCGCCACTGGGACGGACGCCGTGATGCCCTGATTGCCGCTGCCGGAAACGATGCACACCGGCAGCTCGCAGCCGCTCATGCGCGCGTCAGAGCCTGCAGCAGCCATCGCCTTTGCCCGGTTCTTCACGCCGTCTCCGTTGTGCCGCAGCAGCACAGAGCCGATGTTCGCGCCCCAATCGCGGCGCAGCCCTTCCTCCGCGATGGCGAGGTTCATCCGGAGCTGCCGCTGGATCAGCGGCTCCACCGCCTCCAGCTCCACCTGTTCGGCAAACGCCAAAATCCGTTCGACGCTCAGGCAGCTCCGGTCGGTCAGGTTGGCGGGCTGCGACGGGGCCGCGTCCTGCCGCTGCAAGACCACGCCGTCCTTCTCGATCAGTACAATGTTCGTATGATTTTCCGCGATGCGGAGCTTCACGCAATGTTCCGCTGTCTGCAGCGTGAGCAACAGATCAAACGTCAGCTCGCTCTGCGCGGGCCGCACCTGAATACAGTTCTTTTCCAGATAGGCCGCGATCTGCCGCTTTTCCTCGTCTGTGACCGCGCTGATGACCTCCAGCCGCTTCTCCGGCTTCCCGGCGATCAGCCCGGCGGCGACCGCCGCCTCGATGCCAGACAGGCCGTTCGTGTTCGGCACAATCACGCTCTTGACATTTTTGATGAGGTTGCCGCTGGCCTCCACCAGAACCTCCTCCGGCAGACAGCCCAAGACCTCCCGTGCGCGCGCCGCGCCGTATGCAATGGCAATCGGCTCCGTACAGCCCATCGCCGGGATCAGCTCTTCCCGCAGGATCTGCAAAAACGTGTCCTTCCAGATTGGTGACAATTCCATGCTTGCCCCTCCTTTTCCATACTTCGCGGCCCCTCGCGTATCCTGAACTGGCGCACCGGCGGAACTCCGCCCGAGTGTGCGTCATCCTGCCGTCCGGAACCGGATGTTCTGCTTTACTGAAACTGCTGCCGGATCTCGGCCTGCCGGCCGCAGCACATCTTGCCCTCCGGGCAATGGCCGGTCATGAAGCACGTCGGCCCGTAGAGCGCGAACAGCAGCGGATGCGCCTTGCGCAGCACGTGCAGCGCCTCGACGGCGATCGCCCGGATCTCCCACTGCGCGCGCGTACACGTGCGCAGCCGGAAAAACGTATAAAGTTCGCCCGCGTTCATCGTCGCCACGGCCGGGACAGTCTGCCCGCTGAGCAGCAGATAGCAAAGCTGCGTCTCATCCGCGCCCATCGACTCGAGCCGCTCCGCGCACGCCGCCGCGCCGGAAAACGCCGCGCGGTAGACCTCCTCCATTCCGCACTCCAGCACGCTCTGCGGCAGCACATAGCGGTCATAGTCCGCGTTTTTCAGCAGCTCGGGCGCAACAAGCGCCTGCATCCGATGCCGCGTGAGGTGCGTCAGGGCCGCGAGCGACATCCCGTCGAACAACAGTGTAAAGCTCGCCTGCTGCAATTCGCGCTTGCGCGGCTGGCGGAGCAGCGCGGCCAGCACGTCCCGCATCTGCGCGTCGTCCAGTTCCGTTGGCATTCTCCCCTGCCCGATCTGCCAGGCCCGGCAGATGAGCCGCTCCGGCTCCGCCGTCCCATCCAGGAGCGTTACCGCCGCATCGCAGTGGAGCGCCTCGCCCGCCGGGACCGCTGGCGGCTGCACGGCATATTCCCGCTCCTTCCGGAGCGCCAGATACGGGGCCTGCGCTTCGCACTGGGCAAACAGGCTCTCGCCGAGCGCGCGCAGCTCCGCATATTTCGCGCCGCGCCCGTAGGTCAGCTCATTCATTACATGCACGAGCTCACGCGCGTTCATCGAGCAGAAGAAATTGCTGTGGAAGCCGTAGGGCAGCACGAACCGCGCATCCTCCTTCGGCACGCCCGCCGCGCACAGCGCGTCGTAGACGCCAAACAGCCGCCGCACCTCCGCATCATAAACCGCAGCCCGTGCTGCATCGGCAAACGGCGTGACCCAGCCGCAGTTCGAAAAATCGACATACCGCCGCGACTTCACCGTGAACGAGGCCAGACGGAACTCGATCAGAAACTGCTCGGCAAACACCGAGACATCCTCAAACGACAGGTTGACATAACCATGTTCCAGCACGGACGTATGCCCGGACGAGACGACCTTGCCGATCAGCCGTTCGTTCTTCTCTTCTCCGAGTTCCAGCGACTTCTGCCAGATCTGCCCCGCCGTGCCCTCCATCGTGGAAATGCGGCCGCCGGCCGAGATCATCGCGGCCAGATTCGGACTGAATCCTAAAATTGTTGCCTTTCCCATCAGCGGAACACCTCCATCTGTTCATCAAAAATTTCCACGCGCCGGATACGCGCAAAATCAGGCCGCAGCGCCGGCAGATGCCGCGCGATCGCCGCAACGAGCAGCTGCGGATTCATGCCCGGATTCTGCGCCGAGGCGACCACATCCAGCGTCAGCTCCTGTGCGGAAACCCTTCGGATCGTGAGCGACCGCAGCAGCGGCCTGAGGTCGACGTCGACCATGCCGCCTTTCTTGCTCCGCTTCTCCACCAGGATCTCATCCTGGGCAAACAGCGCCGCGAGCGCCGTCTCCGCCCCATCCGGGATGCCGCCGTCATATTCCAGCGTCACCTCGGACTGCAAATATGTCAGATGCTTCACCTTGACCGTGCTCTCATACGCGCGCAGTACGCGAATACCAGCGGGCATCGTCCGGTTCAGCAGCTCTGGCAGCTTGGCCAGATCTGCCGAGCCGTCCTCAATTTCAAAATCCAGGATCTCGCACCGGCTCTCCACGCCGACCGACAGCGGCAGCGCGATGGACACATAGGCCCGCGGACTGAAGCCCTGCGAGTGCCAGATCAGGATGTCCGCGCGGCGGAACGCGCGCTGGAAAATGCGCATCAGGTCGAGATGCGAGAGATAGACCGCATCGCCGGTCTTTTCAAACAGCAGCCGATTCATCGCATTTCCCCTCCTCGCTGAGTCTCCGCGCGCCGCAGCCCGCACACTTTGTCCGGCAGTCCGGCGTCACCTCTGACCGATACGCCTTTTCCCGTTCCCGCCGGAAGAAGCCATCGCTCACACCGACGGAGATCGTGCTCCACGGCAGGATCTCGTCCTCGCCGAAGCCGCGCGTCGTATAGAACACCGGATCAACGCCCACCTCACGGAATGCCTGCATCCAGAGGTCATAGCGGAAGTATTCGTCCCACCCGTCGAGCCTGCATCCCAGCCGCTGCGCCGCCAGCAGCACCGGCCCGAGCCGCCGGTCGCCGCGGGCCAGCACCGCTTCGAGCTGCGAAAGGTTCGACTCGTGATAGCGGTAATCGATGCTCCGCGAATGGATGTTCTCCTGTAACAGATGCACGCGCCGCAGATATTCCTCCGGCGTGATCTGCGCCTCCCACTGGAAGGGCGTGAACGGCTTCGGCACGAAATAGGCCGTCGCCAGATTGATGGACAGGCCGCGCTTTTTGTTGACCGCATTCGCCTTCCATTCCTGAATGATCTTATAGGCCAGCTCCGCAATGCCGATGACGTCCTCGTCCGTCTCGGTCGGCAGGCCCAGCATGAAATAGAGCTTCACACTGTTCCAACCGCCGGAAAACGCCGTGCGGCAAGTTGTAAGAATTTCCTCTTCTGTGACATTCTTATTGATCGCGTCGCGCAGCCGCTGCGTCCCGGCCTCGGGCGCGAACGTCAGGCCGCTCTTTCGCACCTTCTGCACCTTCATCATCAGCTCGCGCGAGAAATTGTCCGCGCGGAGCGACGGCAGCGAGAGGTTGATCTTCCGCGGCTCGCAGTAGGCCAGCAACTTGTCCGCCAGCTCCGGCAGCTGGCGATAATCAGAGGTTGAAAGGCTCGCCAGCGTGATTTCGCTGTTGCCGGAATCCTCGAGCGACTCGATGGCCTGCTCACAGAGCACGTCCGCACGTTTGCTGCGGATGGGCCGGTAGCAGAACCCCGCCTGACAGAAGCGACAGCCGCGGATGCAGCCCCGGAAAATTTCGAGGTTCGACCGGTCGTGGACGATCTCCGTCGACGGCACGATGGTCTTCGCCGGGAAATACGCATGGTCAAGATCCTCCACGATGCGCTTTGTGACCTGCTTCGGCGCACCTGGGCACGGCGTGATGGCCGCGATGGTTCCGTCTGAGTTGTAGCTGTGCTCGTACAGCGACGGCACATAGACGCCCGGAATTTTCGCCACGTCCAGCAAAAATTCCGCCTTGCCCTTCCCGGCCCGCTTCGCCGCGCGGTAACATTCCACAATCTCGCGCGTGGAGTCCTCTCCCTCGCCGAGCGAGAAGAAATCGAAGAAGTCCGCCAGCGGCTCCGGATTCACCGTGCAGACGCCGCCGCCAAACACGATGTTCTCCAGTCCCTCACGCTCCTTCGCCAGCAGCGGCACGCCAGCGAGATCGAGCATATTCAGGATGTTGGTATAGCTCATCTCATAGCCAATCGTAAACGCGATCAGATCGAACTCCGAAACGGGATCGTGACTCTCCAGCGCCCAGAGCGGCAGGCCGTGCGCCCGCATCTCCGCCTCCATGTCGCCCCACGGCGCGAACACGCGCTCGCACCAGACGCCCTCCATCTCGTTCATCACGCCGTAGAGGATGCGCATGCCGATGTTCGACATGCCAATCTCGTAGGTATCCGGGAAGCAGAACGCAACGCGCACGTCCACGTCTGCCCGGTCTTTGACGATCTGGTTGTATTCGCCGCCGAGATAGCGCGCCGGCTTTTGCACATTCA
>USDP01000023.1 GCA_900553545.1 uncultured Eubacteriales bacterium
CCATGACCCGTTACACCAAGCGTGGCGGTCAGGTCTGGATCAAGATCTTCCCCGACAAGCCCGTTTCCAAGAAGGCGCTCGGCGTTCGTATGGGTTCCGGTAAAGGCGCCCCCGAATACTGGGTCGCAGTCGTGAAAGCGCAGAAGGTTATGTTCGAAATCGGCGGCGTTTCCGAAGCGGAAGCGCGCGAGGCACTCCGTCTGGCGCAGCACAAGCTGCCCATCAAGACGAAGATCATTGCCAGAGAAGCCCCGGAAACCGAGAATGGTGGTGAATAATGATGAAGGCAAACGAAATCCGTAAAATGTCCGCTGCCGAGCTTGAGGCCAAGCTCGTGGAGCTGAAGAAGGATCTGTTCATGCTGCGCATGCAGCACGCGACCAACCAGTTGGACAACCCGCTGCAGATCGCCGCGGTCAAGAAAGACATTGCCCGCATCAAGACTATTATTCGTGAGAACGAGACCAAGTAACGGAGGAGGAAACTGCAATGAGCGAAACCAGAGCTTTCCGCAAGACCAGAATTGGTACCGTCATCTCCGATAAGATGGACAAGACCATTGTGGTCGCGATCGAAACCAACGTGCAGCACAAGCTGTATCACAAAATCATCAAGAGAACCTACAAGCTGAAGGCCCATGACGAGCAGAACTCCGCTGGCATCGGCGATACCGTCAAGGTCATGGAGTGCCGCCCGCTGTCCAAGGACAAGAGATGGAGACTTGTAGAGATCATCGAAAAGGCGAAGTAAGGAGGTCGACAACAAATGATCCAGAGTGAATCTTATCTGAAGGTTGCCGACAACACCGGCGCCAAAGAAATCAAGTGCATCCGCGTGCTCGGCGGCGCGAAGCGCAAGTTCGGCAACATCGGCGACGTCGTCGTGGCCTCCGTGCGCAAGGCTGCTCCGAACTCGACGGTCAAGAAGGGCGAGGTCGTCAAGGCCGTTATCGTCCGCTCCGTCAAGGGCACCCGCCGTGCAGACGGCACCTACGTCCGCTTCGACGAGAACGCTGCCGTTCTCATCAAGGACGACAACAGCCCCCGCGGCACCCGTATTTTTGGGCCGGTGGCGAGAGAACTTCGTGACAGTGGTTACATGAAGATCTGCTCGCTGGCACCCGAGACTGTTTAATAGGGGGACCATGCAATGAACATTAAGAAGAACGATACCGTGGTTGTCCTGTCCGGCAAGGACAAGGGCAAGAAGGGCAAGGTCCTCGAGTCCATGCCCGCATCCGGCAAGCTCGTCATCGAAGGCATCAACGTTGCCACTTGCCACGTCAAGCCGAAGAAGCAGGGCGAAGAAGGCGGCATTATCAGCCGTGAGATCCCCATCTACGCTTCCAAGGTCATGCTCGTCTGCCCGAAGTGCGGCAAGGCCACCCGCCACGCCGTGAAGCTCGCCGACGGCAAAAAGGCCCGCGTCTGCAAGAAGTGCGGCCAGGAAATTTGAGGAGGAGGATTGAACAATGGCTAGACTGAATGTAAAGTACAAAGAAGAGATCGCTCCGTCCCTCATGCAGAAGTTCCAGTACAAGAGCGTCATGCAGATCCCCAAGGTCAGCAAGGTCATCGTCAACGTTGGCTGCGGCGAATCCAAGGGCAACGCCAAGGAAATCGAAGCCATCTGCAAGGACATCGCTACCATCACCGGCCAGAAGCCCATCACCACCAAGGCCCGCAAGTCCGTCGCGAACTTCAAGGTCCGTGAAGGCGAAACCGTCGGCGTCAAGGTCACCCTCCGCGGCGACCGTATGTGGGAGTTCCTGGACCGTCTGTTCAACGTGGCTCTGCCCCGTGTCCGCGACTTCCGCGGCATCAACCCCAACTCGTTCGACGGCCGCGGCAATTATGCCTTCGGCCTGAAGGAACAGCTCATCTTCCCGGAAATCGAGTACGACAAGGTCGACAAGATCCGTGGCATGGACATCTGCATCTGCACCACCGCCACCACCGACGAAGAGGCCAAAGAGCTGCTGACCCAGGTCGGCGCTCCGTTCTACGCTTGATTGGAGGATTTGACGAATGGCTAGAAAAGCAATGATTCTCAAGCAGAAGGAAGAACCCAAGTTCTCCACTCGCTACTACAATCGCTGCAAGATCTGCGGCCGCCCGCATGCCTATCTGCGTGACTATGGCGTCTGCCGTATCTGCTTCCGGGAACTGGCCTACAAGGGCGAGATCCCCGGCGTGCGCAAGGCTTCGTGGTAATCTTTTTCCGCTATACGGCGTTTCGGAGGCTTGCCGTACACACGGTACTGTCTGCGCCGTCGCGCCTTGTCTAGCGAAAAAATCTTGACCACGAACATCTTGGTAAATCTTTTTCCGTCGTGCTGCGTTTTTGATGGGTCGACGTACACACGGTACGCCTTCCCCATCAAACCTTGCCTGACGAAAAAATCTTCACCAATCTGCCCTCAAATAACATGAGAGGGCGGAAACGAGAGACAATGTCTCTTTGATCCGTTATCGCAAGGGCGGCATTGCCGCCCTCCAACGATAAAATTACGGATGGCGAAAGGTCACGGGCAATCGGCCGTTTGGCCGAAGAAAGATTGGTCGTGATACCTCGCCACCGGAACCGCTCACGCGGTAACTTCAAACTAGGAGGAAACAAAACATGCAAATCACTGATCCCGTTGCCGATATGCTGACCCGCATCCGGAATGCAAACACGGCAAAGCACGAGAGCGTCGATGTGCCCGCTTCCAACCTGAAGAAGGCCATCGCGAAGATCCTGCTCGACGAGGGCTACATCAAGTCCTATGAGATCGTCGAAGACGGCACCCAGGGCATCATCCGCATCCAGCTGAAGTACCTTGCCGGCAAGGAAAAGGTCATCAGCGGTCTGCGCCGTGTGTCCAAGCCCGGCCTGCGCGTCTACGCCGGTGCGGACGAGCTGCCCCGCGTTCTGAAGGGCCTCGGCATCGCTATCATCTCCACGTCCAAGGGCGTCATGACCGACAAGGCCGCTCGTGCCAACCATGTCGGCGGCGAAGTCCTGGCGTTCGTGTGGTAAGGAGGGTATTGAGATATGTCTAGAATTGGTAGAATGCCCATTACCGTCCCCGCCGATGTTGACGTCAAGATCGGCGAAGGCAACGTCGTGACCGTCAAAGGCCCGAAGGGCGAGCTGACGCAGTCGCTCCGTCCCGAAATGATCATCACCATGGAAAACGGCCACATCCATGTTGCCCGTCCTTCCGAAGACAAGCTGCACAGAAGCCTCCACGGCCTGACCCGCAGCCTCATCAACGACATGGTCGTCGGCGTGACCAAGGGCTTCCAGAAGGAACTCGAGATCAACGGCGTTGGCTATCGTGCCAGCAAAGAGGGCAACAAGCTCGTCATGAACCTGGGTTACTCCCACCTGGTCACCGTCGAAGAGATCGATGGCATCACCATCGAAGTCCCGGCGCAGAACAAGGTCGTGATCCACGGCATCGACAAGCAGAAGGTCGGCCAGTTCGCCGCCAACGTCAGAGCCAAGAGACCGCCGGAACCCTACAAGGGCAAGGGCATTAAGTACGCCAACGAGGTCATTCGCCATAAAGAAGGCAAGGCCGGCGGCAAGAAGTAATTAGGAGGTGCGGTAAGAATGGTTAAGACTTTTGACAAGAACGCTCAGCGTATGAAGCGTCATACCCGTGTTCGCGGCAAGATCTCCGGCACCCCCGAAAGACCTCGCCTGAACGTTTATCGCAGCAATGCGAACATCTACGCGCAGATCATCGATGATGTAAACGGCGTGACTCTGGCCGCGGCCAGCTCCGTCGAGAAGGATTTCGAAGGCGCCACCGGCAACAAGGAAGCCGCCCGCAAGGTCGGCAAGCTGGTTGCAGAGCGCGCCAAGGCAAAGGGCATCGACACCGTCGTGTTCGATCGTGGCGGCTACATCTACCACGGTCGTGTGGCGGAGCTTGCTGAAGGCGCCCGCGAAGGCGGCCTGGAATTCTGATCGGAGGAGGAGAAACAATGGCTTACAATAGAGATCGCGCACCCAAGGAAGATAACGCCCCCGAGTTTATCGAGAAGGTCGTTTATCTCAACCGGGTTTCCAAGACCGTCAAGGGCGGCCGTGTTATGAAGTTCTCCGCTCTGGTCGTCGTCGGCGACGGCAAGGGTACCGTCGGCTATGGCCTTGGTAAGGCCGCCGAAGTTTCCGAGGCCATCCTGAAGGGCATCGCAGACGCGAAGAAGAACATGGTCAAGATCACGCTTGATGGCACCACCATTCCCCACGACGTCATCGGCATCTACGGTGCTGGCAAGGTCATGCTGAAGCCGGCTCCCGTTGGTACTGGTATCATCGCGGGCGGCGCCGTCCGTGCTGTGATGGAGGCTGTCGGCATTTCCAACATTCGTGCAAAGTGCCTGCGCTCGAACAACCCGCAGAACGTCGTCAAGGCGACGATGCAGGGCCTGATGAGCCTGCGCGATGCGGCGGAAGTCGCCCGTATCCGCGGCAAGAGCGTGGAAGAAATCGTCGGTTAAGGAGGACTCTGAAATGGCGAATCTTAGAATTAAGCTGGTCAAGAGCCTCAACGGCCGTCTTGAGAAGCACATTTTGACTGCGCATTCCCTCGGCCTGCGCAAGATCGGTCAGGAAACTGTTCAGCCTGACAACACCCAGACTCGCGGCAAGATCGCCAAGATCGGCTATCTGCTTCAGGTCACGGAAGAACAATAAGGAGGACAAGTAGATGAATCTGCACGAACTTGCTCCTGTCATGGGTTCGACCCATGTCAATAAGCGCAAAGGCCGTGGCACCGCCACCGGCAACGGCAAGACTGCCGGTCGTGGTCACAAGGGCCAGAAAGCCCGCAGCGGCGGCAAGCTCCGCATCGGCTTCGAAGGCGGCCAGATGCCTCTGGCACGCCGCATCCCGAAGCGCGGCTTCAACAACATTTTCGCAAAGCCCCTGACCGCCATCAACGTGGCAGTTCTCAACCGCTTTGAGGACGGCGCCGTTGTCGACGCAGCGGCTCTGATCGAAAAGGGTATCCTGCATGATTGCGAGTATGGTCTGAAGGTTCTTGGCAACGGCAGCGTCACCAAGAAAGTTACCGTGAAGGCAGCCGCTTTCTCGGAGTCTGCTAAGGAAAAAATTGAAAAGGCAGGCGGAAAGGCCGAGGTGGTGTAAGTGTTTACTACACTGCGTAATGCCTGGAAAATCCCTGAACTGCGCAAAAAGATCCTCTTTACACTCGTTGTGCTGCTGATCTACCGGCTGGGCAACTGCGTTCCCGTCCCGTACGTGAACGTCACCGCCCTGACGACCTACTTCAGCACGCAGCTGTCCAACACGGTCCTCGGTCTTTACAATGCGATGTCCGGTTCGGCGTTCTCGCAGGCGACGGTGTTCGCCCTCGGTATCCAGCCGTATATCAACGCATCCATTATCATCGAGCTGCTCTGCATCGCCATCCCCGCCCTCGAGCGTCTGGCGAAGGACGGCGGCGAAGAAGGTAAGAAGAAGATCCAGAAGATCACCCGCTATACCACCGTCGGCCTGGGCCTGCTCATGGGCTTCGCGTACTACGTGATGCTCAAGAATTACAGCCTCCTGTCCGAGACTGGCTTCATCTATGGCCTTGTCATCATCCTGAGCTTCACCGCCGGCGCGTCCTTCCTGATGTGGATGGGCGAGCAGATCGATGAGTTCGGCATCGGCAACGGCATCTCGATGATCCTCTTTGCCGGCATCATCTCCCGTATCCCGACCCTCATCAGCAACATGGTCACCATGCTTGGCGACGGTTCGCTGAAGTGGTACGGTGCGATCCTGATCGTGATCGGCATGCTGGCACTCATGGCCTTTATCGTGTTCATCACGAATTCCGAGCGCCGCATCCCCGTGCAGTACGCCAAGCGCGTTGTCGGCCGCAAGATGTACGGTGGTCAGTCGACCAACCTGCCCATCAAGGTCAACATGTCCGGCGTTCTGCCCATCATCTTCGCCCAGTCCATCGCCTCCCTGCCTGCTACGATCGTGGCTTTCACCGGCACGAGCGGTTCGTTCTGGACTTGGATGAACAAGTACGTCTTCGACACGAAGAGCGCCGTGTATATCGTTTGCTATTTCCTGCTCATCATCGCGTTCAGCTACTTCTACGCGACCGTGCAGTTCAACCCGATTGAAATTGCAAACAACCTGAAGAAGAACGGCGGCTTCATCCCCGGCTTCCGTCCGGGCAAGCCGACCTCCGATTTCATTCTGAAGGTCATCAACAAGATCACGCTCTTTGGCGCCTTGTATCTGGCAATCATTGCGATCCTGCCGATCATCGTCGGCATCATCATTGGCAACAGCTCGCTGGCCATCGGCGGCACGTCCGTCATCATCGTGGTTGGCGTTGCGCTCGACACCGTCAAGGCGCTCGAGGCGCAGATGCTGATGCGGCACTACAAAGGTTTCCTGGAGTAATTAGGAGGGTTTGCTATGAAGCTGATTCTTTTAGGTGCTCCCGGCGCCGGTAAGGGTACGCAGGCGGAGATCATCAGCAAAAAGCTGAATATCCCCAGCATCTCGACCGGCAATATTCTTCGCGAAGCGATTAAAAACGGTACAGCCACTGGCCTCAAGGCCAAGAGCTTCATGGACGCCGGCAAGCTGGTTCCGGACGATGTCATCATCGGCATCGTCTCGGAACGGGTCGCCGAGCCGGACTGTGCGAACGGTTTCATCCTCGACGGTGTGCCCCGCACGATCCCGCAGGCAGAGGCCCTTGAGGCAGCGGGCATCCATTTCGACTGTGTCGTTTCGATCGAGATCGCGGACTCCGTGATCGAGTCCCGCATGACCGGCCGCCGCGTCTGCGGCAGCTGCGGTGCGAGCTACCACGTCACGGCCCATCCGCCGAAGCAGGAAGGTATCTGCGATCTGTGCGGCAAAGAGCTTGTCCTCCGCAAGGACGACGCGCCCGAAACCGTCCAGAACAGACTCCGCGTCTTCCACGCGGAGACCGAACCCCTGAAGGATTTCTATGCGAAGCTCGGCGTTTTGAAGCTGGTCGAAGGCAACCAGCCCATCGAAGACGCCACGCGCGATATCCTTGCGGCGCTGGGGATGTAATTCTATGATTCCAGTCAAAAATGAGCACGAACTGGAGGTCATGCGCAAGGCCTGTAAAATTACCGCGGCAGCGCGTGCTTTGGCAGGCGAAATGGTAAGGCCGGGCGTTACGACCAAACAGATCGACAAGGCGGTACACGATTTCATCGTGTCAAAGGGCGCAAAACCAACGTTCCTCGGCTATGGAGGGTTCCCCGGAAGCGTCTGCATCTCCGTCAACGAAGTGGTCATCCACGGCATTCCGGGCAATCGGGTGCTGAAGGAAGGCGACATCGTCTCGGTGGATGTCGGCGCGGAATGGGGCGGCTTTACTGGTGACTGCGCCGCGACCTTCGCCTGTGGGAAAATCTCGCCCACAGCGCAGAAGCTCATTACGGTAACAGAACAGAGTTTTTACGAGGGCATCAAATTTGCACGTCAGGGCTGCCGGATCTCCGACATCGGCCACGCGGTGCAGACGTATGTCGAGAGCCACGGATTTGGCGTGGTTCGCGCGTTCGTCGGGCATGGCGTCGGTGAGGTATTGCACGAAGAGCCGTCCATCCCGAATTATGGCGCCCCTGGAAGAGGCCCGCGCATGGTCAAAGGCATGACGCTTGCGATCGAACCCATGGTCACGGAGGGCACGTATGATGTACGTGTGCTGCGCGACAAATGGACGACCGTGACAGCCGACGGCAAGCTCGCGGCCCACTATGAAAACACCATTCTCGTTACCGACGGCGAGCCGGAAATTCTCACCGTCACTTGAGGAGCAGCAGCGATGGATGTTGCACGATCTGACGTCGTCCGTTCCTGTGCCGGGCGCGATAGCGGACAGCTCTTCTTCGTCGTAGAACTCGACGAGAGCTATGTCTATCTCGCGGACGGCAAGGGACGGCGGGTGGAAAAACCGAAGCGAAAGAAACGCAAGCATGTAGCACTGCTGCCCCGGCGTGATTCCCGTGTCGCTGACAAGATTCGCAGCGGCGACAAGGTACTCAACAGCGAATTACGAAGGGAACTGGCCATTTATGGCCAGAAAAACAGTCAAAACCAAGGGGGTTAATTGATCTTGGCAAAAGACGACGTAATCGAACTTGAGGGCATCGTTACCGATGCACTGCCGAATGCGATGTTCTCCGTTGATATCGGCGGCGGGCACACCATTCTGGCGCATATTTCCGGCAAGCTCCGGATGAACTTTATCAAGATTCTGCCCGGTGATAAAGTCACGGTGCAAATGTCTCCTTACGATTTAACAAGGGGCAGGATCACATGGAGAAGTAAGTAGAGACGAACGTCTCGTATGGAGGTTAACAGTATGAAGGTAAGACCGTCCGTAAAGCCCATGTGCGAGAAGTGCAAAGTCATCAAGCGCAAGGGCCGTGTTATGGTAATTTGCGAAAACCCGAAGCATAAGCAGAGACAAGGTTAATAGGAGGTGCTCTGAGTAAATGGCACGTATTGCTGGTATTGACCTGCCCCGTGATAAGAGAATCGAGATCGGTTTGACTTATATCTACGGCATCGGCAGAAAGAGCGCACAGGACATTCTGAAGCTGGCCAACGTGGATCCCGACATCCGCGTCAAGGATCTGACTGAGGATCAGGAGTCCGCGCTGCGTGAAGTGATCGATAAACACTACACCATCGAGGGTGACCTCCGCCGTGAAGTCGCGCTCAACATCAAGCGTCTGACCGAGATTGGCTGCTACCGCGGTGTCCGTCACCGTCGTGGCCTGCCCGTCCACGGCCAGAGAACCAAGACCAATGCTCGTACCCGCAAGGGTCCGAAGAAGACCATTGCGAATAAGAAGAAGTAAGGAGGGATATGTAAATGGCTAAAGCTGTTAAGAAAGTTGTCAAGCGCCGTCGTGAGCGCAAGGTAGTCGAAAAGGGCGCCGTGCATATCCGCTCGTCCTTCAATAACACCATGGTCACCGTTACCGATCTGAACGGTAACGCGCTGTCCTGGGCTTCCTCCGGCGGCCTCGGTTTCCGCGGTAGCAGAAAGTCCACGCCGTACGCCGCGCAGATGGTCGCTGAGACCGCTGCAAAGGCTGCTGTGGAAAACTGCGGCCTGAAGACCGTTGAGGTCTACGTCAAGGGCCCCGGCCAGGGCCGTGAGTCCGCCATCCGTGCGTTGCAGTCCGCTGGTCTGGAAGTCACCATGATCAAGGACGTCACCCCCATCCCGCACAATGGCTGCCGCCCGCCCAAGCGCCGTCGCGTCTGATCGACAAGGAGGAAAGTAATTATGGCAAAGAATACACAGCCTGTTCTCAAACGCTGCCGGACGCTCGGCGTCTCCCCGGCTGCGATGGGCTACGCCAAGCAGTCCAACCGCAACCCCGGCGGCAAGAGAAGAACCAAGAAGTCTGAGTATGGCACGCAGCTGACCGAGAAGCAGAAGGTCAAATTCGTCTACGGCATCCTGGAGAAGCAATTCCGGATGTACTACGAAAAGGCCGAGCGCATGAACGGCAACACCGGCGAGATCCTTCTGAGCCTCGTCGAGCGCCGCCTGGACAATGTTGTCTATCGCCTTGGCTTCGCTTCGACCCGCCGTGAGGCCCGTCAGCTCGTCAACCATGGTCATTACACTGTCAACGGCAAGTCCGTCAACATCCCGTCCTATCTGGTCGAGGTGGGCGACGTCATCGCCGTCAGCGAAAAGAGCAGCTCCAACAACCGCTTCAAGAAGATGAAGGAAGACGACGCCTTCGTCGCCGCCCCGAAGTGGCTGGACAGAGATAAGAATACCCTCACCGGTAAGGTTATTGCGCTGCCCGCAAGAGACGATATTGACTTTGAGATCGCAGAAAATCTGATCGTCGAATTGTACTCCAAGTAACGTTTCACCCTCGTTTATTGGTAAGCTGAATTCGGCAGCGAAACAGAGTTTCGCAGTTACAAGGAGGGTAATTTATTCATGGTAGAAATTGAAAAGCCGCGTATCGAGTGTGTCGATTCTCCGGAAGACGGTTCCTACGGCAAATATATCGTCGAGCCTCTGGAACGGGGCTACGGTACCACCCTCGGCAACAGCCTCAGACGGATCCTGCTTTCCTCTCTGCCCGGCACGGCCGCGACCTCTATCAAGATCGCGGGCGTCCAGCATGAGTTCTCCACGATCCCGGGCGTCAAGGAAGACGTCACGGAGATCGTGCTGAATGTGAAGAAGATCATCGCAAGACTGCACAGCCAGGGCGCAAAGACCGTCTATATCGACGCGACCGGTGAATGTGAAGTGACTGCTGGCGACATCAAGGCCGACGGCGAAGTGGAGATCCTCAATCCGGATCTGCACATCTGCACGCTGGGTCCCGATGCCACCTTCAACATGGAGATCACCATGAACCATGGGCGCGGATACGTCTCGTCCGACAAGAACAAGACACCCAACCTGCCCATCGGCACGATCGCCGTCGATTCCATCTACACGCCTGTTTACAAGGTGAACTACACCGTGGAAAACACGCGCGTGGGCAACATGACAGACTATGATAAGCTGACCTTGGAAGTCTGGACCGATTCTACCATCTCCGCAAGAGATGCGGTCAGTCTCGGCGCGAAGATCCTTTCCGACCATCTGAGCCTGTTCACCGACCTCTCCGAGACGGTCGCCAGCAAGCCGACGATGGCCGAAAAGGCGGAAACGCACCGCGACAAAGTGCTCGAGCTGACCATCGAAGAGCTTGACCTCTCCGTCCGCAGCTTCAACTGCCTCAAGCGTGCCAACATCAACAACGTCGAGGATCTGATCTCCAGAACCGGCGAAGATATGATGAAAGTCCGCAACATGGGCAGAAAGTCGCTGGAAGAGGTGCAGAACAAGCTGGCCATGATGGGTCTGTCTCTGGCAAGCGAAGATTCCAACAATTCCAACAACTAAGCGCATATAACCTTTCAAAGAAGGAGGAAAAACCCTATGTTTGGTACCAGAAAGCTCGGCAGAACCAGCTCCCAGAGAAAGGCGATGCTGCGGGCTATGACCACATATCTGTTCGAGAACGGCAAGATGGAAACCACGTTCACCCGTGCGAAGGAAGTCCAGCCGGTCGCCGAGAAGATGATCACCCTTGGCAAGAAGAACACCCTCGCGACCTATCGCAAGGCTCTGTCCTATATCACCAAGGAAGATGTTGCCAACAAGCTGTTCAAGGAGATCGCTCCGAAGTATGCCGACCGCAACGGCGGCTACACCCGCGTGACCCGTATTGGCCAGCGCCGCGGCGACGCCGCCGAGATGGCCGTCATCGAATTGGTCTGATTCGAAGAAGCACCAACCCCTCTTTGGCAAGCTGCCAAAGAGGGGTTCTACTTTTCATATTCTCTGTGTTTTTGGGCAGACTAACGGAAAAGGTGGTGCTTCTTTGATGAAATTCACGAAAAAAGAGTATAACCGGTATGTCGCGGATCTCGCGCCGAAATCGCCGCTGGCGAAGGATCTGGTGTGCAGCTTCTGCATCGGCGGACTGATCTGCGCGCTGGGGTAGCTGATTTTGAACGGATGGAAGCTGGCGGGGTTGGACACGGAGGCCGCGGGCACGGCGACGAGCGTCAGTCTCATTTTCATCAGCGCGGTGCTGACGGGGCTTAGCATTTATGACGACATTGCGAAGGTAGCTGGCGCGGGCACGATCGTGCCGATCACAGGCTTCGCCAACTCGGTCGTCTCTCCGGCCATCGAGTTCAAGGCCGAAGGCTTCATCACCGGCATGGCGGCGAAAATGTTCGTGATCGCCGGGCCGGTCATCGTCTACGGCACGGTCGCGAGCGTGGTCTACGGCCTGATTCTCATGATTTTCGGTCTGGCGTGAGCCAGACCGATTTTTGCTTGTCTGGCTTTACTTTTCTGATACGCTGTTGTAGAATATGCGGAGAAATGGGGCAGCGATGCCGGTTTTAATCTGCAATGCTTCTGATTTTTGTAAGATCGCCGCTGCAAAGCGCCTCCATGTTGCGAAAGATTTTCCCGGCGTCCCAATCCCACCATTTGAGGTTAAGCAGGTACGCGATCAGCTCATCGTCAAACCGCCGCCGGATCATGCGGCACGGATTCCCGCCCGCGATGCAGTATGGCGGAACATCCTTTGTGACGACGGAATTCGCGCCGATGATCGCGCCGTCGCCAATGTGTACGCCCGGCATCACGGTCACATTCTGGCCGATCCAGACGTCACTGCCGACTACGGTGTCGCCTTTCAGCGGAAGGTCGTCGAGCGGCGGCGCGAACGCTTCCCATCCGCCGCCCATGATATTGAACGGATAGGTCGAGACGCTGTTCATCCGGTGGTTCGCGCCGTTCATCACAAATTCGATCCCCCGTGCGATGGCGCAGAATTTCCCGATGATGAGCCTGTCACCCAAAAATTCGTAATGGTGCGTCACGTGCTCTTCAAATCGCTCCGCGCCGTTCACATCGTCATAGTAGCTGTACTCTCCAACAATGATGTTGGGGCGCGTGATGACGTTTTTGATGTATACGATCTGCTGGATGTTCTCATTCGGATGGATCTTGTTCGGGTCAGGGCCGGTCATATGTTGCGCACCTCCATGAATTTTGGTTCGCTCTCTGCCCCCATCGTACCATATCGGGACGTGGATGGCAAGGATATCAGTAAAGGACAAAAAAGATGCAGAAATTCCGAAACAATGTGATCTGGACGACCGTTCTGACGGCACTGGCCGGGGTCTGCCTTGGCCTGTTGAGCCTGTATTTTGCCGCCGCCGGGAGCGGCGCGATGTGCCGGTTTTATCTGAAAGATCCGCTGCTGCCGGCGCTGAATGTGCTGCCGTTCGCGCTGTTTGCGCTGCTGCTGTTCGGCCTGACCGGGCGGGCCTGGCTGGCATTTTTGCTGGATGGCGTGGTCTGCCTCGTCTATTCGTGGGCGGCGTATTGGAAATGGCTCGGGCGGAGCGAACCGCTCTACGCAGACGACGTTGCGGCCATCCGCGAGGCAGTGCAGATCGGCGGGCGCGGGTACATCACGGTGACGTGGCAGATCGTGGCTTCGCTGCTGCTTGTGGCTGGCGGAACGCTGGTGCTGGCGTGGCTCGCGCGCGGGAGGCTGTCCCGCCGTGGAAGAGCGGCCACAACCGGCGCGGCTTTATTGCTCTGCGTACTCGGATATTTTGGCGTTTACCGCAGCAGCACGCTCTACGACCGCTTCGCGGTCGCGCCGGGGCGGAGCGCATGGTCGGCCAACGACCAGTTTCAGTCGCGCGGCGGCATCTATCCGTTCCTGCACAGCATCCGCGCCGCGGTGCCGAAGGCGCCGGACGGGTACGACAAGCGGGAGGCCGAGGCCTTGCTGGCGGAATATGAAGACGACGACATTCCGGAGAACAAAAAAGTCCACGTCGTGATGACGATGCTGGAGGCGTTCTGCGACTTTTCCGACCTGACGGACGCCATCACCGAGAACGATCCTTATGCCGATTATCATGCGCTTCAGGCCGAGAGCTATACCGGCCAGCTGTTTACGAATATCTTCGCGGGCGGCACGATCAACACCGAGCGCTGCGCACTGACCGGGTTTTCCAAGCTGCCGAATTTCCGCCGCCCGAGCTGGAGCTATGCACGCTATTTTGCGGATCAAGGCTACACCTGCACCGGCGCACACCCCGGCAACGAGGGCTTTTACAGCCGGAGCAGCGTGAACCGCAATCTGGGGCTCGACGATTATTGGTTCGCGGAGAACCATTTTTCGGCGCTTTGCGGCGGGATCGCGATGGACAACGTGCTGTTTTCAGAGATCGCCGCGCGCACCGAGGCGCAGATCGCGGAAGGGGACTGGGTGTTCTCGTTCAACGTGACATACCAGAACCACGGGCCGTATTTTGACGACCACCTGACCGGCGAGACAGAATATGTCCCGAAAACGGGCCTTTCCGACAGCGATTACTATATTGTCAACAACTATCTCTCGGGCGTCGCGGACACGGGTGCGCGGATGCGTGCGCTCTGTGAGACGTTCCGGGACAGCGAAGAACCGGTCGTGCTCGTGTTCTTTGCCGACCACAAGCCGTGGCTCGGGGAGAACAGCGTGACCTACGCGGCGCTCGGCATTGACCTCGACGCACCGGGCGAGACCGGCGCGGCGGCGACCTATCTGACGGACTATCTGATCTGGGCAAACAATGCGGCAAAGGCGCGGCTGGGAAAGGAATTCCGCGGCGAAGGGCAGACGGTCAGCCCGTGCTTCCTGATGAACGTGCTGTTTGAGCAGTGCGGCTGGGACGGCCCGGCATATCAGAAACTGACAAACGAGGTTATGAAGCAGACGCCCATCGTCAGCACACACGACTGGTATGGCGAGTTCGGAAGCCTCAGCGTTTTCGACGCGCTGGACGAGCAGGCACAGAAACGCATCACGCAGATGCAGTACGTGCAGTATTATCTCGCCCGCGACGCGCTGCGCTGAGCCGTGACTATGAAATCAATTACCTGAAGGAACACGGATTCGAAGCCGACT